>JAUWHT010000437.1 GCA_030605745.1 Pirellulales bacterium
TTTTCTCAGCTTGGCGGGCTGAGAGCGCCGCGCGTCGGCCCCAAGGGGTCGACGGCGAGTCCAGCCCGCTGAACCGACCAACAAAAACGCCGAGCAACCGCCTCGAAAACGGTTGAAATATGTGCAAAACTTGAACTTAGAGTCAGTGGATTTTATGCAACTTCATTGACCGTGGGGCCCGTCTGCTTTACAATTTTCACGACTGATCTGCCCGATTTCCCCAGACCGCTGGCTCAGAGTATGACAAACTTTGTTCGCACGTTGCGCAACCATTGGCTGTCGCGGCTGGTGCTTCTGTTATTGGCCTTGTACGTTTTCTTGGCGGCCATTTCGTTGTTCGGCCGTTCGATGCAGATAGTCGGGGAGGACAGGGCCCAGGCGCTTTTCAGCGGGCTGGAAAACCCTTTTGCCGGACTGGCTGCCGGCATCCTCTCCACGGTGCTGGTGCAGAGTTCCTCGGTCACCACCAGTTGGATCGTTGCCTTGGTCGGCTCGGGGACCCTTTCGGTGGCGTATGCCGTGCCGATGGTCATGGGTTGCCAGGTCGGGACCACGATCACCAACACGCTGGTGGCCCTGGGGCACGTCTCTCAGAAGTCTGCGTTCCGTCGCGCGTTTGCCGGGGCTACGGCCCACGATATGTTCAACCTGCTGACGGTGTTGATCCTGTTCCCGATCGAATTGGCCACCGGCTATCTGCGCAAAACTGCCCAGTACCTTGTGAGTGTTCTGCCGCTGCAAGGTGCCGGCGGGGAGTTCCACAGCCCGCTGAAGGCCAGTGTGAAATGGCTCACCCGGTTAATAGAGTCGCTTTTTCGTGATGGTCTTGGGATGCAGCACGGTCTGTTGGCGGCCGTGCTGTTCGTGACGGCCCTGGCAATGATTGTCGGGTCGCTGATCGTGCTCAGCAAGAACATGCGGGTGCTAATGGCCGACCAGATTGAACAGTGGCTCAACCGTGTGCTGCGGCGCAGCGGGCTGCTCGGGCTGGCCATCGGGGCCTGCATCACGCTCTCGATCCAGTCGTCCAGCATCACCACCTCGCTGTTGATACCCATGTTCGGTGCAGGTGTGCTGACCCTCGAGGCCGGGTTCCCGATTATGATCGGGGCCAACATCGGCACCCCGATCACCGCGCTTATGGCGGCCACGATGACCGGACCCGCCGGACTGACCATCGCACTGGTTCACTTGCTGTTTAACCTGTCGGGAACGCTGATCTTCTTCCCGCTGAGGACTATCCGCAGTATCCCCATCTTCCTGGCCGAGAAGCTTGCGGAGCTTGCAACCCGGAATCGCATTTGGGTGCTGATTTACGTCTTCGGCGTGTTTTTTGTCTTGCCGATACTTGGCATTTTGATCTGGAAATCGTAAACTAAAGGAGTAGAGGAGCCCCATCATGTTCGACTGGTTCACAAGCGAAGTGGGAACGGGCAGCACCGGCTTGCAGAGGATGCGGACCGAGTTCGGCCAGATGCTCGACGCCGGGCGGCACGTGTTCGATACCGCGTCGAACGCCTTTCTCGGCGGCACCGATCTGGACGTGATCCGCGAGGACCTGTTCGCCACCGATAAGCGGATCAACCGGGCCGAACGGCAGATCCGCCGCGAGATCGTCGTACACGTCTCGGTCCACGGCGCCGCGGAGTTCCCGGCCTGCCTGGTGCTGATGAGCATAGTCAAGGACGCCGAGCGCGTGGGCGACTACGCGAAGAACATCTTCGACTTAGCGGAGCTTGCCCCACATCCACCCGAGGGCGAGCACCGCGACTGCCTTGTCGAGCTGAAGAACCGCATTTCCCGGCTGATGGCCGCCTGCCGCGAAATCTTCGACTCGCGAAAAGAACAACAGGCTACCGAACTGATCGTCGAGGCCAAGCAGATCGAAGACCTGTGCGATGAGAAGGTGCGTGCGCTGATCCAGGGAACCGACCACCCGGATATGGCGGCCGTCTACGTGCTCGCCTACCGCTACTTCAAACGCGTCGCCTCCCACGTCCGCAACGTGGCCTCCAGCATAGTCCAGCCACTGCACAAGCTGGACTTCACCTCGAAGATCACCGCGCAGGAAGATGAGGGAGTGGATAGTGGATAGTGGATAGCAAGACGTAGGCTGGGTCGAGCGCAGCGAGGCCCACCTTTTGGGAACTCACCTGCCGGGGTGGAGCACAGCGGAATCCCGGTCGGGTACATGCGTTTGTTATGCGGTCGGACTCTCGCTTGGACGTTGGTCCACCGGAATCCGCTTTGGCTGTCGCGACACAACCTTTCGTCCGCATTTCGCTGTTCGTTCGTGAAGGTCCTTGCAGATTGCAGTCAAGTCGTAGTTGAACTTAGCAGCGTATTGTTCGCGGTACTTTCGGATTTCTTCGACAATGGGATCATTCATTTGTCAGATACCTCAATCAGTTCTGGCGGTGTGCATATCACCGGCGGGACGTAACCGGCTGAGCGGCACAACATGTCAATTGTACCACGTAGCGCCGGATTGGCGATATGTTTACAATTCCATGTCACGAGGTAGTCCATGCCATTAACCGCTGCCACAGCGATATGTACTGAGTCAACATCCGCTTTTTCGGGCAGCGGAATACCGGACATTAAAGATTGAGCAAGTGACAGGGCATCGTCGGTCACGTCAAGTATTGGGATGTCTGCCAGGAACACCTTGCGCTCTGCCACGGCATCGGGGTCACCAGCCACGCTTTCATCGACAACAGCAAGCGACACGAACAGCTCGAAGCGAGTTCGGTGGTCAGCCCAGAATTCGCGAGTGATCTGTTGGTTTGCCGCTGTTACCAAGTGCGCAGATGGGCGCGAGGCAAGGTAACCGATAACCGACGTTTCGATGTAGACAGATGGACGCATACCGCTTTGATATCCATGTCAATGTAGGCCGCCTAACGTCATTCATCAGGCGCGCCATTTGGCATTGCCTACATGGAATTGTTGTGCAATGGAATCCACATACCTACTTCCTGCCCGTGAGTTCCTTGAACAGGGCATATTCTTTCGGATCGAACGGGGTTCCATCTTTCCTCAACAAATCGTGGAACCAGACCTTGGGTTCGGGAGCTCCCTCTTTAGACCCCCATGGGTAAATCGTCTGTGTCTTACCGGCGACCAGTCCCCAATTGTAGCAACCCACGTGTTCCTTCTTAAAAATGGGCAGGTGTGAGTTGACATTGCTGTGACCACGGCGTAGCCATTCGGTACAAATGACCGGACGCCTATGCTTCTTCAGGTTAGCGATTTGTCCGGACAGACTTTTCGCATTGCTGTAGTTATGAAAGGTAATAATGTCAGATGCAGCCAGCTGATACTCCTTCAACTCCTTGTGGGGGCAGCAGATGCCAGCAGTCAAAGGTTGGGTAGGATTAACTGCTCTAGCCCACTCAAAGGTTTTCTTCAGCAAGGGGAGTGACCTACTCCCCTGTTTGCTGGCGCCGGGCTCGTTGTACAGATCCCAGAAGAGAACGCGCTTGTCTTTCGCGAAGGTTCCGATGATATCCTCTACATAGCGTTCTAGCCTTGGCCACGACTTGGGATCATTAACCACGTTCTTGCCCGGGCTCTGAACCCAGCCGGAATTGTGAATACCCGGTTGTGGGGATGGCTGTTTTCCAATCTTCGGGTTCGCATTCCAGCAATCATCAAATAACACGAGCATAGGCTTGATGTTGTGACGTTCTGCAATGTCGAGAAACTTGTTGATGCGTTTCTTAAAGCCGGAAGCGTCCGCTTCCCAGGCAAGGTCATGGAGATAGACTCTCACGGTGTTGAATCCAATGGTGGATGCCCACTTGAGTTCTCTGTCCATTGTCTCTGTGTCGAATGTATCCTCTTGCCACATTTCGAGCTGGTTGATGGCTGTGCTGGGAATAAAATTGCATCCAACCAGCCAAGGTTGCTCGGCATACCATTTGTTTGCTTTCTCTTTTGGCCAACGGTTCATTTCTGTGCTCTGAATGGTCTCTGTCTCCTCGGCATGAGCAAGCAAAGCAAGGGTTGCACCCAAGGTCAGCACCATACAAATATGTCTCATTCGGTTCTCCTGTTCTGCTTCTGCACAACTTCTTATTCTACCCCAATCACCGTTTGCCGGGAATCAGGATCTGATCGAAGCCTGTAACCTACCATCATCTGGCGGTGTCGTCAAGCGTTCGAGGTGGAATGCGGCAGAAATCTTCACGGAATGCGGCTGGATGACTACGCTAACTTCTTACGTGAGCGGGAGTTAGCGCTGCCAAAGACAACAGGTGGGCCTCGCTGTGCTCGACCCAGCCTACGGATGTGGGAATGGCAAATCCGAAATCCGCATTCCGAATTCCACGTTACCACCAGCCCAGCAGCATTGCCAGGCGGTTGAGGAAGATGATGGTGCCGGTGATTGCGGCGCCGATTGAGGCGGTTAGCACGGCGGCGCTGCCGATGTCCAGGGCGCTGCCTAGCCGGGGGTCCACCTGGTTGGTGATTGACCGGACGATTGACTCCAGCGCGCTGTTGAACATCTCGGCGGTGAGCACCACGGTGATGCACAGCAGCAGCAGGCCCCACTCGACCGGGTTGTCGATCTTCAGCACCACCGCGGCGACGATTACCAGGGCGGCAACGAAGAAATGGACGAAGAAACTGCTCTGGCCCTGCACGCCTTCCCTCACGCCGTGAAAGGCGTCGCGGAACTTCTCCGGCCAAGAGCGGTCGCGGGACGGTTTGTTGTCGTGCATGGGTTAGCCGGAATATCTCACCAAGAAATTCACCACGGAGGCACGGAGGACACGGAGAAAAGGCTTTGATTGGAGTTTTGATAGCTTGCGTCAGACATCAAAGTGTTTTCAACAACGTCATTGAAAATATTAGGCTTCCAATAATCTCCGTGTCCTCCGTGGTGAGAAATCCGGGTTAGGGGGCAATATGGAATGTATCGGCATCCAGGTCGATGGTCACGGTGGTGCCGTCGGCAAAGGTTGTTCGCTGTTTGCGGTACTTCTTGTCCAGAAACTCGTGGTTGGTCATTTCCAACAGACCGACCCTTTCGTGCAGAGCGCACATCGTTCGCACGCGGGTCAATTCGGCTTCATTCGGATTCAGTGACATGTAGGGTAAACCGGCGTTGGCCAAGCCGTGCAGATAGCCCGAGTCATTCTTTGGGATTCCATGTACTCCTTTACCGACCAACCAGGGCACCAGAATCGCATCGTGGTAGACGAGACTGAACAGCGGAACGGGTATGCCCACGGCCGGACTGTTCGTAACCCAGGGAGCCGGATCCAACATGAATGGTGCCCAATATACCATGTCGAGATGGGGAATGGCCCAATCGGCTGGTTCCTCCGAGCTAACGATCCCCACCTGCGTTCGGATGAAATCCAGGCAGTCGCCCCAGCACTTCAGGCAATCCGCCCGGGTCGCAGGGTGCTCGGGATTGTAACATTCCTTCGGTGGCACAAGCGCAAATCCATCTAGGTACGCACCGCGCAGCTTCACCCCGTGCGCCAGGATTAGCCGATAGTTCTTTTTTACGTGTCCCAAGGCCAGGCGAGGGCAACGGGAGGACATTTTTCCACCTTCGCAGTGGTTGGCGAACCGCCGGGTGCCGTCGGCACGAATGATGGTGTGGCGTTCGTTATAGGACTTGGTATCAAGATAGTAATCGTAATAGTTGTCGTGGACGGCAAAGATATAGCCCAACTCGTCACAAGTATCGGCGAAAAGACACATCCCATTCCAGCCGCCCGCTTCGGGACAGGGCGGCAAGTTGTCGGGATGCAGACCGTAGCCGCGGAATTGCCAGGCGTCCAGGTGCACATAGGCACGCTTCATACCTTTGGCGGCCAGTTTCGGCGCCAATTTGCGAAGCTGTTCGGCCCGCTGGTCGAAACGCCGGAGGTAGTAGTTTTTCGCCGGATTCTCTTTGTCGTAGATACTTGATGACGGCCGAACATTATGGAGTATCATGATGGGGATACAGGGCGAGCCGATCACCTTTCCGACGATCGGGCTGCGGGTGATTTTCTCCTTCAGCGACACAAACAGACCGGTCTCGATGGCGTAGCGGCGGTAGTGTTTGGCCAGGTCAACGTAATTGCCCTTCTCAAAGAAGCAGAGCCTCGCTCGACGGGGATAGGTCAGTTTCCCCAGGGAATGTATCCATCGTGGTGCAGCGTGGGTAGGTCCGCCGGGAGGGTGCTTGAACTCACAGGCGGCGTCCACCGGCGTTTCCAGGATCACCATCGCCGCTGATTGGCCCTTCAAGTGTCCCCACCAGGGCATATAAAGCCGCCCGTTGCACAGCCCGTTCATGCCGATCCGGGCCTTCTTGGGCCAGTTTCGCGGCACCAGCATCCCCTGCATATTGGGGACCACCGTGAAATCCGACGAATCAGGGGTGAAGCCCTTGGGCCAGAGAAGCTGCTTGATTGCCACCATCTTCTCCGTTGGAACCACCTCGCAGACCAGGTCTTCCTCCGTCCCCTCCAGGCACACGAACAGTTGCAGGTCCAGATCTAATGTCTGGCCTTCGTGCTGGAATTGGCTAAGGTGAATTTTCACGCCCGACTTGAACCCGGTCTCGTAGGGAGAAATCTCGATCTTACCGGCATCAGCCAGCCTGAGCGGGAAGACTTTGCCTGCCACTTCAACGCTGAGATCGTCCGCTGCCGAGGGCAGCAGCTTCCACGTGATGGGACCGGCCTCGACCATCATACTGAGGTCCGCAGTGTTGAGGATCACCTTGTGTC
>JAUWHT010000214.1 GCA_030605745.1 Pirellulales bacterium
GAAGAGTGGTCAGTGGGTCGCCGTGCCGGCGACCGCTAAACGGTCCATTGCAAACCGCCCCCTCGCCACTAATCTCTGGCCACTGACCACTGACTACTATCCACTATCCACTCCCCACTATCCACTATCCACTATCCACTATCCACTAACTGCTGCGGCGGGACTACCACGCCACAACTGACGATGAACTGAAACGCCTGGTCGATCGTGATATTCAGGTCAATGGTCTCGCTTTTGCGCACGGTTATGGTGAATCCGGTTACCGGCATCGGCGAGGTGGGCATCAGCACCGAGAGGACCGGCTCGTTGGCCGCCGAGCGGATATCGAGCATGCTTTCGCCGGTTACCAGCCCCATCGACCAGATGCCCTTACGGGGATACTCTACGGCCACCACGCGGGTGTACTCGATCTGCGACTCGCTGAACAGGAAGTCGCTGACCTGCTTGACGGAGGAGTAGACGTTGCGCACCAGCGGCAATCGATGGATTCCCCGCTCGAAGCGGCCCCAGAAGAAACGGCCGATGCCGGCCGCCATGAACTTGCCCAGCAGGTACAATACAAGAATGAACACCGCCAGGAAGAAGGGCACCGCGTAGTAGGGGCGGAGATACGTCAACTCGACGTATCGACGGTAGACGGCCTTGGCGGTCTGCGGCGGCGGTTCCCCAGGATTTGCCTCCACCCGATTGTAGACGGTCTGCGGCACGAACTTGCTCTTCTCGACCCGATGGTACATCCGACCGTCGATCATGGCCGTCGGCAGGACAGTGCCTGGCTCGGTGCGGATGTCGGCCGTTGCCCAGACCAGCGTCTCGCGTACTCCGGTGGTCACCGGGTTCAGGACGTAACGATGGGTCATATTGATGACCCAGGCAAAGATCAGGATCGTCAGCAATGGGGGCATTATTACCCCCAATCCGCGGAGTACCGCCTTGCGGGACGGATGGTCGCCTCGTTGTCTGTCGCTGTTCGAGTTGCCTTTATCGGTAGCCATGCTTTTCAACTCTAGGTTGTATTCGGACCCTGGGCCCTGGCCACGACGGCGACGGCGACCATCGCGGCGCCGGCCTTTTTGAGCACTTTGGCGGCCTCGCTGCAAGTGGCGCCGGTGGTCAGGATATCGTCGACCAGCAGGACGCGTGCCCCCCGCAAGCGGCGGCCGGACCGAACCCGGAAGGCCCCGCGGACATTCTGGAACCGTTGTCCCGGCGGTAAGCCGGCTTGTGGCAAGGTGTTACGACATCGCCAGAGCACTCGCCGGCGGACCGCAATGCCCAGGGTCCGGCCCAGTTCCCGGGCCAGGATCTCCGGACTGTTGGTCCCGCGGTCCAGTCGTCGGGTCCAATACATAGGCACCGGCACAATCAGATCGGGGCGTAACTCGGCCAACTGCTGTCTGCGGCGCCGGGCCAACAGCCGGCCCATCGCCGCTGAGAGCGACTCGTGGACAGGCCGTTTCATTCGCAATACCACGTCGTGCAACTCCGCCACATGATAGTCCCCAAGTGGTACGACCTTATCGAACTTCAGCCGGGTCTTTCGGCACAGCCAACATCTCTCTGGCGGCACCCCATCAACCGCACCGGCCGCACCACAAAACGGGCAACAGGGCCGGGTCTCGGGGCCCAACGACCGACAGCAATCGGTGCAAAGGAGCAACTCGTCATGGTTTCCCATCAGCTCGGAGTCACAGCACGCACACCGCGGCGGATAGAGCAGGTCTACGCCGGCCGCTGCAACACGGCGGCGCAAATGATAGACCAATCGAGCCGTGGGCCCGTTATTTTCAATGAGTGAGTCAAGCATTACCGGCCCAGCGCGTCACAAGGTACGTGGCTGAGCATACAGGATTTCAGCTCGGTCGTGCAGTAGGGCGTCAAACACCTTGACTCAGAATCCCCCGTTGCCCTATGCTTCCACTTTGAACTCTCGGGCGATCTCTGATGAAGTGGTCATAGCCTATGTCCCACCAAGACGGTCTAAGCCGGCGAGCGCATTGGGCTGGGGGTGAGACGATTGCCAGTCTGTTGATGGCTAAGACTCTGGCCCAGCCGGAGTTGGTCTCGCTGGCCGCCGGTTTCGTCGATCAGCAGAGCCTGCCGGTCGAACTGACCCGGCGGGCGCTTGAGGCCATCTGGTCGGACCCCGAGCGTGCCTGGGCGGGGCTACAGTACGGCACCACGATCGGCTATCCGCCGCTGAGAGAGGCGATCCTGGAAAGAATGCTAGGGGCGGACGGTCGAACTCCTGGCGAGTTGAACGTCTCGGCCGAGCAAGTCGTAGTTACCGCCGGCAGCAACCAGTTGCTGTTTCTGGTGGGCGACATGCTGCTGGACCCGGACGACATTGTGATTTGCGGTGCGCCGAGCTACTTCGTTTTTTTGGGTACTTTGGGCAACATGGGTGCCCGGGCCATCGGCATTGAAATTGACCAGCATGGCTTGATCCCCAATGCCGTCGAGGACCAGTTGGCCCGATTGGAGTCCGCGGGCGAGTTAGGCCGGGTAAAGATGTTTTACGTGACCAGCTACTACGACAACCCCAGCGGTGTGACCATCCCGGCCGAGCGGCGGGCCGCGCTGGTGGAAATCGCCAAGCGCTGGTCGCGCCGAAGCAATATCTACATTATCGAGGACGCCGCGTATCGGGAGTTGCGTTATTACGGCGAAGATACGCCGAGCCTGCGGGCGTTTGACCCCGAAGGCGACACGGTGATACATACGGGGACGTTTTCCAAGTCGTTTTCGCCGGGGATCCGCGTCGGTTGGGGGATACTGCCCCGGCGGCTGCTCGGGCCGGTACTGGCCGAGAAGGGAAACCTTGACTTCGGCTCGCCGAACCTCAATCAGCTTCTGATGACCACGGTTATGGAGTTGGGGCTCTTCGACGAACACCTCAAGGTGCTCCGCGACAGCTACCGCAAGAAGATCGACGCCATGCTCCGGGCGGCCGACGAGTTGCTTGGGCCTATCGACGGGATCCAGTGGGTCCGCCCAACCGGCGGGCTGTACGTCTGGCTGCGGCTGCCCGAAGGGATCGACACCGGGCTTTCCAGCCCGTTGTTCGATCGGGCCGTAAAGGAAGGAGTGCTCTATGTGCCCGGCGAGTACTGCTATCCGAGCAACGTCCACAGGCCGAGAAAGAACATGTTGCGGCTGAGCTTCGGCATCCAATCGTGCGAGAGTCTCCGCCGGGGAGTCGACTCGCTGGCCCGGGCGATCCGACAGGTGTTGTGATGAAGATCATCGACCGCTATTTGCTCCGCCAGTTCATCAAGGCTTTTTTGATTTGTTTTGTGAGCCTGACCGGGCTGTATATCGTGTTCGACGCCTTTACCAACCTGGAGGAATTCCTGCGTTGCAGCGAGGACGGTGGAGGGTTGCTGGCGTTGATGGGTTCGTTCTACACGTACCAATCGATCGTGTTTTTTGATCGCACGGCCGGGTTGTTGACGCTGGTGGCGGCCATGTTCACGGTCTCCTGGATCCAGCGTCACAACGAGATGACCGCATTGATGTCGGCCGGCATTTCCCGAATCCGTATCGTGCTGCCGGTGATTGCCGTGGCGATTGTGATCGCGCTGCTTTCCACGGTCAACCGCGAGTTGGTCATCCCCCGGTTCCGCAACGAGTTGACCCGCCGGCCCCAGGACCTGATCGGCGACGTCGGCCAGGACTTGCGACCCCAGTACGACAACCGGACCGACGTATTGATCCGCGGCAAGCAAACCTTCGGCGACCAGAAACGGATCGAACGGCCAAATTTCCTCCTGCCGCCCGAGTTGAGTCGCTACGGAAAGCAGCTTGTGGCCGAGAACGCCTTTTACAGGCCGCCGGAAGGCGCCCGGCCGGGTGGGTACCTGCTGGACGGCGTCGAGAAGCCGGAGGACCTCGATACCAGGCCTTCGCTCTGCTTGGGTAACGAGCCGGTCGTGATCACCCCGCACGATGCGGCCGACTGGCTTAAGCCGGACCAGTGCTTCGTGGTCAGCGACGTGAATTTCGAGCAGCTTACCGGCGGTCGGGCGTTTCGCCAGTTCTCCTCCACCGCCCAGTTGATCTCCGGCCTGCGCAACCCGAGCCTGGACTTCGGCGCGGACGTTCGTGTGGCGATCCACTCGCGGATAGTCCAGCCGTTTATGGACATCACGCTGTTGCTGCTCGGCTTGCCGCTGGTCGTGAGCCGGGAGAACCGCAACGTGTTCATCGCCATTGCGATGTGCATGGGCGTGACCACGTTGTTCATGCTGGTGTCGATCGGTTTCCAGCACCTGGGCTCGATTTACCTGGTCGATCCGGCCCTGGCCGCATGGGCCCCGCTGATCGTCTTCGTCCCACCTGCCGCGTGGCTGGCCGAGTCGATGTGGTGGTAGGATTGGAGATTGGGGATTAGGGATTGGGGATTGGACGCATACGTTTAGCGGTTGCCGGCACGGCGACCTCCTGGCTACCGCTTACTGCCCCCACCGCACACCACCTACCACTCGCCGGTTCAGGTGGCAATGAATTTCAGATGGCAATGAATTGCCACCCCCTCCCGGCTACTGCGAGAGGATTCCAAGGAATGTTGCCGAAGCAGCCAGCAGCAGGACGAAGATTCCTGCACATCCGACGCCGGGTGTGCTAATGCCGTGCTTGTCGGCCAGTTCTTCCACCACTTCTTTCGCTTCTCTGAGTCCCACCCCCATTTCTTCTCGGTAGAGCTTGACTGCTTGCATTGTTTGTCTTTCCCACAACAACGCCAGCAGTCTATCTCTCAGGCAGCCCCGGTCCGCGCCGGCTTGCTCGGCATCTTGATCCGCAATTGGCATGCTTTTCTGGGAGGGGAGCCAGGCGCCGCAGTCTTCACAACGTTGGATCTCGGCGGCATTCACATGACCACAAAATCGGCACTCTGTCATGGGTTGGTCTGGGTAGTGGATAGTGTGCCACTGCTTGCTGCAGGCAACCGCGATGAAAAACCCCGCCGTTCGCAGCAAGTGCGAAACGGCGGGGCCGGAACAGAGAAGAGGCCTAAACGTAATCCTACCAACTTCTTCATCCTTGTCCAGAACTGCTTGTGAATAATCTGTGTCAGCCGTGCGAATTCTGCGCTATCTTCTGGCGCCACAATTAGGCGGATCCGGCGGGCAGCCGGGCTCCTGAAGTGGTTACCTTGAAGGAACTTACGTCGCTTCGCATGTCGCCTTTGCGGCTCGACGCACCTCAGAACGGGACCCGAGAATTTCGCCGTAAGTCCGTGTGCCCTAAAGGCTTACATTGTTCGGCAGATTTTGGGGATTCGTGGATGCCTGTCGGCGGCTGGAGTCGTTAAACTGGGGGAACGAAGATGACTGGGATCTGGGTTGTAGTCCGCAAGTGGTGCCACTAACGGGTGGAAGGCTTGGCAAGTTACAAACCCCAACGCTGGCGGGACCCGAGCGTTTCAAAAAAAACGCCGACAGTGGGTCGCCATGGTGCAGAAGGATTACTTTATTAGCGGGTGGGCGGGGTGACGTAGCCGCCAGGTGGTATTTTCGTCGCCCTCTGATGGCGCCTGAAGACTCCGCCGCCGGTCTACCGGGCCCGGGCTTACGCTGCCGGTATACGGCCCAACGCGGTGCGTTTCAACGGTCTTACCGTGACCGACCCGAAAATTTTTCAACGACCCGATACAAAGCTAACAAAGCCCCGCCTCAGACCAGGGAGAGGGTTCAGTTGTCAGGGTTCAGGGTTCAGGATTTGTGGGCAAACGTCGAACTCTAAGCCCTGAACCCTGAATCCTTAGCTTTCTATCGGATCGTTGAATTTTTTGGGCTGGCCCTGCCGGTATACGCACCCGGGGACTTACGTTTCATCAGTCGATACAGCCGAACCCCAAAGATAGCCGACACCTGGCCCCGGGTCTTACGATTGCCGTGCGGAAAGCCGGCGGTCTTACGTTTGGCGGACTTACAGCAGCCGGCCCAAGATGAGCTGACCAGCCCTGCCTGACCTACCGCCACCGGTCTAACATCTCTTAGGTCTCACACCAGCCGGTCTATGTGACCCGAGCCAACGCCCGGACCCGCCAGGATACGGCCCAACATACCGGATCGGTGTACAAATGTCAAGTACACTTTTCGGCCAGTCCCAGGGGCGAGGGAGCTACCCGGTGTGCCACTGCTTGCCGCAGGCAAGCAGTGCCGCAATAGACGTCAAAATGCCCCCTTGCCCCGGTTTCGGACTTGTGCGAGAATAAGGTTGATTGCTTATGGGTAGTAGGATGATGCAGAAGCGCGTTTACATCGAGACAACCATACCAAGCTTCTACTATACATCGAGTGTGGACACTGAGTCCATCGCTCGGATGAATTGGACCCACCAGTGGTGGCAGGAATATGCCGGTCAATTCAGGCTTGTCTCCAGCCCCGCGGTGATCGCCGAGTTGCGTCGAGGGATAGGTGAGAAAAGGGAATTGCGAATCGCGCTGTTCAAGGATATCGAGTTGCTTGAAATCACAGACGAAGTGTAGGAAATCACCAGGATATACATCGATAGGCTTGTCATGCCCAAGAATCCGACCGGGGACGCACTGCATTTGGCACTGGCGTCGTTTCATAAGGTCGATGTGTTGCTCACATGGAATTGCCGGCACTTGGCCAACCCAAACAAGATGGAACATATCCGTTTGGTGAATTATGAACTTGCCCTGCCTATGCCGTTGCTAACCACGCCAATGAACTATCTGAGCGGAGGAGAATCCGATGGCTGATGAAGAGGTCCAGGCAATCCGCCAAGTCCGCCACGAAATCTCGTCGGAATATGGACACGATGTCCACAGGGTGGTTAGGTACTACCGCGAGATCGAAAGGGAACTAAAACGGTCCGGCCAATTTCGCTTTGAGGAAGGTCCGCCCTCTCGTCATAGTGGCACCGGGCAAACCAACGTCAAAATCGAACCGGCCAAGTAGTCCTGGTTCCGCGGGGTAGACTGGGGAATTCCGGGGACACAATACTGGTTTCTCTTGAGGCCTTTTGGGTTGTCGGCATAATGGGGGCATGGTGAGAGTGGCCAGTGTGGTGGTTCCAGGCTACCTGCACCATATCACGTAGCGCGGGAATCGTCGTCGGGAGACGTTCTTCGGGAACGACGATTATTCATCGGCAAGCTCGATAGAATCGTCGGCCGCAAGCTACGCCACCAAAAGCCCAGCCGTCCCCGAACCAATGGAAATTAGTTGTGTCCCCGGAATACCCCTACCTTTGTGAAACGGAGTCACTATACTCGGGAAAGGGTTTGGTTGTGAGCGCAATGTCGGATTACGTAACGATTTGCGAGAGGGCGGCCCGGGCGGGTGGGGCCGTGTTGCTGGATTGGATCGGGCGGATCGAGGTCCGCGAAAAAGGGCCCGGCGATCTGGTTACCGAGGCCGATCTTGCCTCTCAAGAGGTCATCCGCAGGACGGTTCTCGACGCCTTTCCCGACCACTCGCTGCTGGCCGAGGAAGATGAAGGCATCGAGACTTCCCCCGCTCGGACCGAGTATCGCTGGATCGCCGACCCGTTGGACGGCACTACGAACTACGTGCATCGGGTGCCGCACTATTGCGTCTCGCTGGCGTTGGAACGCAACGGTGAACTACTGGTCGGCGTGGTGTACGACCCGGTTGCCGAGGAGTGTTTTACGGCCGCCGCCGGAGCAGGGGCACTGCTGAACGGCCGGCCTATCCGGACCAGCGAGGTGACCGAGTTGTCCGGGGCCCTGGCCGCAGTCGGTTTTTCCTGCGCCGCCGGGCCGGATTCGCCCGATCTGGTCGCATTTCTCAAGGCCATCCCGCATTGCCAGGCGATCCGCCGAACCGGTTCTTCCGCGCTGAACCTGTGCTATCTGGCCGCGGGCCGCTTCGACCTGTACTGGTCGTTTTCCACAAAGATCTGGGACGTGGCCGCCGGGGCATTGATCGTCCGCGAGGCAGGCGGGGAACTAACCGCCCCGGACGGCGGGCCGTTTGTGCTGGAAAGTGCCCAATTCCTGGCCGCAGCCAACAAGCGGCTGCATGCGAAATCCCGGCAGTTCTTACAAAGCTGAAAGCTGAAAGCCGCGGGTGCCCATGCTGGACCATCTGAACTGGCCCCCGTGTGCCACTGCTTCGCAGAAGCAGTGCCCCACCGAAACCATAGGCCTATTGCGGCACTGCTTCTGCGAAGCAGTGGCACACTTCCAACTTCCGATCATGGGCACCCGGCGGGTTTACGTTCCCCCCCGACGAGTGGGAAATTTCGGGTTTTGATGCTTTTGATTTCTGGGCCGGCCAATTATAATATAGGAAAGAGATGCTCATCTGGCTCGTTCCCTTCTGAGCCATGCCAACGGTAAAATAGGTACGCTTGCTGAAGTCTGACGGCAAGCAGGTCGGAGGAGAGATTTTGTCCGGCAAGATGCTTCGGTTGACGGCGGTGGCTGTTTGCCACCTGCTTCTGTGGTGCTGTCTGGCTGCCGCCCAGGAGGAGTCCGGTTCACCACAGATCGAGGAGTCACCGCTTAAGCTGTACTATCTGAAGGACAAGGATGGCAACCTGGTGGCAGTGCCGGGGTTCTCATTCGAGGAGTTCGAGCAGCTCTACAAGCTGAAGCACAGGCTTTTGCAGCCGGACCAGACGCCGCGGTACAATGTTCAGCGGTTTTCTGCCGCCGGCACGGCCGGCGCGAAACATGCCGAGTTGACGATCAACGTGACGGTTCTGGTGCACCAGGGCGGTTGGGTTCGAGTTCCGCTGCACCTGGATCCCGCCGTGCTCTGCGAGCCTGCCCAGTACAAAGGACCGGGCGAGCAATTCCTGCACTTCGACGCCGGCGGCAAAGGGGAAGGGTACGTCAGTTGGATTCGAGGACAGCCGGGCCAGCAGCATGAACTTGTGCTGAAGATGCTGGTGCCGCTGGCGAGCATCGGCGACGAGACCCGGCTGAAACTGCTCGCACCCCGGGCCGCCGCGTCGGAACTGAAGCTCACCGTCCCGGTGGCCAACGCCACAGGAGAGGTTTCGGAAGGGGCCACGCTGCTCAGGCCGGCCGAGTCGGAGGATGGGGCTACCGAGTTCACCGTTCTGGGGCTGGCCGGCAACTTCGAGTTGACGTGGCGCAAGGCCGGCGCGCAGGTGCCCGAGGTGCCTGCTGTGCTCGAAGCGGAAGGGGCCATTCTGGCGCGTCTTGGCAGCCACAGCGTCGACACCGAGGCCACCCTGTCGGTGCAAAGCTACGGCGCTCCGCTGGATCGCTTCCATGTCCGCCTGCCCCAAGGTACCGAGCTGGTCCCGGGCAGTCCGTCCGGATACACGGTGGTGCCGGTCGAGGAGGGCGAGCAGCCCACCGCAAAGCGGCGTCTGGTCGAGGTTCGGCTGGCGAAGAAGACCTCGGGACCGATCGAGGTTCGCCTGTCTGCTCGACAGACGCACGAGGTGTCCAAACCGGACGAGTGGTTCGAGTTGGCCGGTTTCGAGGTTGTAGGTGCGGTACGGCAATGGGGACACATCGCAGTGGCGGCGGCCGACGACTGGCAGGTGGTGTGGGGTCCCAGCCGCGGTGTGCGGCGGGTCGAGCAAGTGCCTGAGACCTTGCGACAAGAAGACCTGGTCGCCACCTTCGACTACTATGCTCAGCCCTGCTCACTGACCGCCCGGCTGGTCCCCAAGAAAACCCGAATATCCGTCGAGCC
>JAUWHT010000365.1 GCA_030605745.1 Pirellulales bacterium
CGGCACCATTGGGCTGGTTGCTCCGATCTTTCCTTGCCATCGCCAGCCTCCTCGCACTGCTGCTAGCACATTTAGGCGCAACAGGGGAGGCAATAGCATAACAACCCCGCTATTTCTTGCCAACATCATGAGGCACTACCGTTTTTCCCTTATTACACATTCATTGCATTCCGTTAAACAGTCACTTGAATTTATCATTATCGCGACTGGCGGCGCGGCGAAAACCCCTCTGTGGCGGTATTTGGCCGGTGGCCCGGAATTGATTCCTAGCGGAAACCCTTGCAACACAATGGCTGAGGTGATAAAGTGCTGGTTCTGGTAACATTTCAGTGGAATGTAGTATGCTATCGAGTGGGTTATTGATTATGAAGACTTACATGGCGCGGCCGAGCGAGGTCCAGCCCCAGTGGTGGCTGGTCGACGCTACCGACAAGGTGGTCGGCCGGTTGGCGAGCGATATTGCGGTGATCCTGATGGGTAAGCATCAGCCCACTTATACCCCGCACGTGGACACGGGCGATTTTGTGGTGGTGATCAACGCCGAGCGGGTGGTCTTCACCGGCAATAAATGGGAAAACAAGCGGTACACCTGGTACACCGGCTACCCGGGCCAAAAAAGCGAGTCGGCTGCACAGCGGAAAGGGCGCAAGCCCGAAATGATCCTCCACGAAGCCGTCCGCCGGATGCTGCCCAAGAACAAACTGGCCAGAAAGATGCTCTCGAAGCTGAAGATCTACGCCGGCAATCAGCACCCCCACCAGGCACAAAACCCCCAGCCGAAAGAGCTGGGTATGAAATAAATACTCAAACTGTGAACGCTAGCACTTTGAGGAACGTGACATGCTTTGGAAACAAGGGGCTCGGGGCTCGGGATTCGGGGCTGGAGGATTGCACTGAACACCCCGAGCCCCGAATCCCTACGGTGTTTTTCAAGCAAAACGTCTCGATCCGTTGACAGTTTGAGTAAATATAGAAGGATGCACATGGCAATAACCACGACCAATGACAGTCTGGGCACCGGGCGGCGGAAGAGTTCGGTGGCCCGGGTGCGGGTTCGCGCCGGCGAGGGCAAGATCACCATCAACCAGCGCCCCCTGGACGAATACTTCAACAGCGTGCAGGCCCGCAACGCCGTGCTCGCCCCGCTGGAGCAGACCGCGGTCCGCAACCAGGTCGACGTATCCATCAACGTCAAGGGCGGTGGTTTCACCGGACAGGCCGATGCGTGCAAGCTGGGTATCGCCCGGGCGCTGAAAAGCTACAACAGCGAACTGGAAGATAACCTCCGCAACAGCGGGCTGCTCACGCGAGACGGCCGGATGAAAGAGCGCAAGAAGCCTGGTCTGCGCGGCGCCCGCCGCGCGGCGCAGTTCTCCAAGCGGTAAGGTCCGATGCCTCGTCGCAACCTCTTCACACTGCTGGCCGTCAGCGTCGTCTCGCTGATCTGCTATCGAAGTGCGCAAAACAACCGCTACGGCCGAATCCTGGCCGATGCGATGGACCGAGTCGAGAGGCGGTACCTGGAGAACGTCTCTCAGGAGGAGTTGTTCGAAGGCGCCATGGAGGGGATGATCGACCGGCTGGACGACCCATATTCGACCTTCATCAGCCCGAAGAACTTGCAGGAGTTCCACGAGACCCTCGACCGGCAGTTCGGCGGCGTCGGCATGGAGGTCGGCGTCGACCCAAAAACCGGGCAGCTTACGGTGATGAGCCCCCTGGTGGGCACACCGGCCTACGAGGCGGGCATCCGCGCCGGCGACAGAATTCTCCGGATCAACCAAATCAGCACCCAAGGGCTGTCGCTCAGAGACGCCGTGAAGTACATGCGCGGAAAGCCCGGCACCACCATCGTACTCTCTATCCGCCACGAAGGCGAGCAGCAACCGCAGCAAATCAAGATCGTCCGCGCGATCATCCAGGTAGATACGGTGCTGGGAGACACGCGAGAGGCCGACGGCTCCTGGAATTTCTTCCTCGAAGGACACGTTTCGATAGGTTACCTGCGAATCAATACCTTCGCCGAAAACACTGCTGAGGAACTCCGCGAGGCGCTCGACCGGCTGATTGCACACGGCATGAAGGGATTGATCCTGGACCTGCGTGACGATCCGGGCGGGTTGCTCGGCGCCGCGGTCGAAGTGTGCGACCTGTTCATCGACTCCGGAGTGATCGTCACCACTCGGGGTCGCGACAGACGCATCATTCGCGAGGAGCTGGCCCACCGGAAAGGCACTTATCCCGACTTCCCCATGGCCGTATTGATCAACCGATATAGCGCCAGCGCCAGCGAAATCGTGGCCGCCTGCTTGCAGGACCACGGCCGGGCGGTCGTGATCGGACAGCGGACCTGGGGCAAGGGAACCATTCAGGAGGTCATCAGCCTGGAAGGCGACCAAGGCGCCCTGAAGCTGACCACCGCCAGCTACTGGCGCCCAAGCGAAAAGAACATCCACCGCGGTAAGAATGCTGGCGAAGACGACCACTGGGGCGTAACGCCTGATGAAGGATACGAAGTGATCGTCGAGGGCGACGAGCTGACCCAACTCCGCCTCCGGCGACTGCGCCGTGACGTCTACAAGCCGGCCGACAACGGAGAACCACCCGACGCTGATCAGGCTGACCTGGCGATCGACCCACAGTTGGCTGCAGCGGTGGAGTATATCGAGAAGGCGGTAGACAGTTTAGCCGCCGGGCTTGCCCGATTTTCCGCAGGTTGGTGTAACGGCTAAGTAGAGTAGTTGTTTGATTGGGTTAGAGTCTATCGTTGTAACTTCTGCGCGCCGTGCGCGCATCTTGTACAGTACTTGTTCACCACACTA
>JAUWHT010000391.1 GCA_030605745.1 Pirellulales bacterium
GTTCCGCACCGTGCTGACTGTGATAATCTCCAGGCCCTTCTCGTATATCTCGTCGGGATAGAGCGAGATGTGATCAGCGATGATGATAACCTGCGGATCGCTGCACTTGTTCGGATCCAGACCCAGCGTGCCGCAGCCACGAGTGACGACTACTCGGACATAACCGTCCTCAATTCCATTGACGGCCAGCGTGTGCTCGATGTCCCGGGCCAGCTTCTGCTTGGTGACGGGGATTTCCAGCCAGATGGCCTTGGCCGAATCCCAGAGCCGGTCGAGGTGCTCGGCCAGCCGGAACACCTTTCCGCCGTAGCTGCGGAGGCCCTCGAACACGCCATCACCGTATAGCAGACCATGATCGTAGACGCTGATTTTGGCGTCTTGCTTGTCGTGCAGCTTCCCGTTGATGTAGACTTTCAGGGGCATGGGAGTGGGCTGCCGTGCCGGCGGCCGCTAAACGGGTGTCTCCTCAATCCGGCCGTCGGCCAGGCGGACGATGCGGTCGGCCTGGCCGGCGATGGCCTGATCGTGGGTAACCATGACTATAGTAAGGTTCTGCTGCCGGTTCAAGGTGCGGAGGATTTTGAGGATATCCTGGCCCGAGCCGTGGTCCAGGTTCCCGGTGGGTTCATCGGCCAGGAGCAGTTCGGGCCCGGCGACCAGGGCCCGCGCGATGGCCGCCCGCTGCATTTCGCCCCCGGACAGCTCGCGGGGCTTGTGCTTCAGGCGGTGTCCCAGGCCGACCATTTCCAGCAGCCTGGTTGCCACCGCGCGGTGCTGCCGGCGGTTGCGGAGGTAGCCGAGCGTGCTGTGGGCAATCATCAGCGGGGCCAGCACGTTTTCCAGCGTGCTCAGCTCGGGCAAGAGGTGGTAGAACTGGAAAATCATGCCAAAGTGCTTATTTCGCAGCTTGTCGCGCTCGGCGGTTGGCAGCGTATCGATCCGCCGCCCGTCGAAGTGGATTTGCCCCTCGTCGGGTGCATCGAGTGTGCCCAGCAGGTGCAGCAGTGTGCTTTTGCCCGATCCGCTCTGGCCGACGACCGCAAGGAACTCGCCCCGGCGGACGCTCAGGCTGAGGTCCTTCAGGACGGGCACTTCCAGTGGACCCTTGTAGTAGCTCTTCTTGAGGTTGACGGCCGCCAATTGGTAACCGGTCGTCGCGCAGGTCGGAGTTCTCTCGCAGATGGCGACTGCGTCACTCATAGCGCAATGCCTCCACGGGATGCAACAATGCCGCGCGCACGGCCGGCAGCACACTGGCCAACACGGCAATCGCCACCGCACCGGCCACGATCCAGGCGATCGTCATCGGTTGGACTATTGTGGGTATTTCGTAGAAGTAATAGATTGACGGGTCGAAGACCGGCCGGCCGGTGATTTGGCCCAACAGGTCGGCAATCTGGTTAATGTACTTGACAAACAGCAGCCCCAGGACCATCCCCACCCCGGAACCAACCAGTCCGAGTGACAGCCCGTAGGCCAGAAAGATACCCATCACCCCCTGGCCCGAGGCGCCGAGCGACTTGAGGATGCCGATGTCGCGGGTCTTCTCGACCACGATCATCAGGAAGATGGCCAGGATTCCGAACCCGGCCACCGTGATAATCAAGAACAGCAGCACGTTTAGGATGGCGGTCTCCATCTGTACGGCGGCCAGCAGCGCCCCCTGCTTGTCGCGCCACGTGCTGACGACGTACAACTCGGGCGTGAAGGCCCCGCGCAGCTTGTCGCGGACCATCACGCCGTCGGCGCCCGGCTTGAGCTTGATCTGGATCGAGCTGACCAGGCCCACTCCGCTGCTCGGGTCGATCATGCCGCGCAGCTCCTGCAACTTGCGGATCGGCACGAACACGAAGCTGGAGTCGTATTCGCTCATCTTGCTTTCATAGAAATCGACGATAGTGAAATTGTCGCTGATTGCCTTAGGCGGCGTGCCGGCGGTAGGGAAGGTGAGCTTCACGTCGTCGCCCGGCAAGGCCAGAAAGCGATCTTCGCCTTCCGTTGTGCGAAAACTGACCAGCGCGATCCCCAGCACCGCTCCGGCGTGCTGCTCGGTGGCCGGGTCGAACCGGTTCGCCTTGTCCTGCTGCGAGAACGGGTTGGCCGGTGCAATTTCGGGGCGCGGCCGTCCCGGCCGCTCAATGCGGGCTGGAAGCCCGCGCTCCAGTTGTTGCTGAAATGCCTTGAGCCGGGCGGTCTGGCGGCGGTGCGGCCAGCCGGCCCGTGCCATTTGCTTCCGCAGAGGCGCTTCCGGACCGGCCTGGTGATCGCGGACGTCGTAGCCGGCCTCGCGCAGTAAGAAACTCATCTCGCGACGGTTCGACTCGTGCTGAAGGTATTTTCCGAAATCGCTTACCCGGCTGTGCGTCTTCTCGTCGATGCCGACCAACTGGACCTGCCGGGTGACCCAGTTGCCGCCGTATTGGAAGCTGAGCATGGCCGGCACCACGACGGTGGCCGTCATCCCCTCGATCGACTCGCCGGCCACCCGGTCGATCTGTTCCATGTGCCAGGCCGCATCGCGCATGCCTTCCAGACTACGCGCTTCGAGCACCACG
>JAUWHT010000367.1 GCA_030605745.1 Pirellulales bacterium
GTAAGCTGCATGGGTCGGCCTCCTTGCCTGCGGGAATGTTTTGTGACGGTTGAATCACATGCTATCCCAAATTGGCCTGGAGGCCGATACCATTTCAGCTACATTTCGAGCCCGAAAATGTGCAAAACTTGAACTTAGGGCCGCGCTGGTAAGCGTCGACAATCTGCTGAACCACCGGATGCCGAACGATATCGGCGCGGGTCAGCTTCACCGAACCGATTCCCGTAAGTCCCCGCAAACGTTCCAAGCCGTCGACCAGACCGCTCTTAGCGTTGGCGGGCAGGTCGATCTGGGTGATGTCTCCGCAAAGTACCATCTTCGAGCCTACACCCATCCGCGTTAAGAACATCTTCATCTGCGAGACGGTGGTGTTCTGGGCTTCGTCCAGGATGATAAATGCCTCGTTGAGCGTGCGACCTCGCATGTACGCCAGGGGAATTACTTCGATCAGGTCCTCTTCGGTGTAGCGGCGGATCAGGTCGTGATCCATCATTTCCCGCAGGGCGTCCATCAGCGGCCGCAGGTAAGGATTGATCTTCGCCTGCAAGTCACCCGGCAAGTACCCCAGGCTCTCCCCCGCCTCGACCGCCGGACGGACCAGCACGATCTTGCGAACCGTCTCTTGCTTCAGTGCCGCGACGGCCATGGCCACCGCCAGATAGGTCTTGCCGGTGCCGGCCGGGCCGAAGCAAAGCACCACGTCGTTGTTGCAAATGGCTTCAAGGTACCGGGCCTGGCCGGGGGACCGCGGCCGGACCTGCCGACCAGCCTTGAAAACCTCGATCGGGGGACCCTCCGCCGACAACTCACCGTCTTGGACTCCTGCCAGCACCCGGTCCACATCGTCGTCGGCCAGCGTGCCGTGCCGCTGGGCATACGCCTGGAGCCGTTCCAGGACCTCGGTGGCGGCGGCTACCGCCGGCTCGTCACCCTCGATGTGAATCCGGCCGTCGCGGGCCGAGATTCGCACGCCCAGCGCAGTGCGGATTCTCCGCAGGTGCTGATCGCAGGCACCAAAAAGCGTCAGCAGGGCCTCGGAACTGACGACCGAAATGGCTGTTTCAATCATCAAGCTAGTATATCGTATATCCAAGTCTAGGTCGAAAAGACCAGTGAGTGGGACCGGATTTTCTGGTAATTTTCAATTTGCAATTTCCTCAGGATCCCACCAGCCCCAGGGCCCAGCAGCACCAGGCGACCGGGGCTGCCAGCAGGATTGAGTCGAGGATGTCCAATACGCCTCCGAAGCCGGGCAGCCAACTGCTAGAATCTTTCCATCCAACGTCCCGTTTGATAAGCGACTCGGCCAGATCACCCAATAGGCCGGCAGTCCCCACCAGCAGGCCGAAGGCAGTCCAACCCCACCAGGGCCCGGCGGCGGCACCCTCGCCGGCCAGCCAGGGCACCAACCAACGGAACGTCACCCACGATCCAAAACAAGCGAACGTCAGGGCGCCGATCGCCCCTTCAACCGTCTTGCCGGGGCTGAGTACCGGGGCTATCTGGTGGCGTCCGAAGAGCCGGCCGACTGTGTATGCACCGATGTCGCCCAGCTTCACCACGATCAGCAGCGACGCCAGTGCGGCGATGCCCCAGGACATCCGCAGTTGGACCACGAAGCCAAACATCACTCCGACGTAAACCAGAGCAAACACGGCCGCCGCCATATCGGCCGTCACGCCGCCTGGTTTCTCGTAGCGACGTATCTCGCCCATAAGTATCGCCATCGCGCCGATCGCTAACGCAAATAGCATCCCGCAAAACGCAAACATCCAGTTGCTCACAATCAACAGCAAGTTGCCACCGTACACCGCCGGTGCCAACGGGCACAGACCGGCAGCCTCCGCCAGACGAAGCATCTCGCCGCTGGCCATTACCACAAGCACGATCGCCACCGGCATCAGCCATATCCCGGGCACAGCGGCCAGGTGGTCCAGCCAGCACAGGCCGACCAGTGCGGCAATGATCAGCGTTCCCAGCAGTAATCGCCAGTGAAGCATGAGTTTAGCCCCGGCGTCTACGCCGGGGAATAGTTTAGCCGGGAAATAGTTTAGCCCCGGCGTCCACGCCGGGGAATAGCGCCGCGTGGACGCGGCGGCTAAACTTCTCTACGCAGCCGCCGGCACGGTGTGTGCAAATTGGCCGGCCAGTTGAAGTACCGAATCGGCCACCTCCGCCGCGGCGCCCGGTCGAGCGAAGCGACGCATGGTGCCCGACATCCGGCTGCGCCGGTCAGGGTCGCCCAGAAGTAGCGAGATTGCATCGGCCAGATGATCGTCCAACCGACCGGGCAACTCGCGCCCGTCGAGCATGACCGCGCCGCCGGCGCGGGTGAACATCTGGGCGTTCTTGTGCTGGTGATCATTGGTAGCGTGTGGGTAGGGCATCAAGACAGCGGGCACGCCGGCGGCGGCCAACTCGGCCAGGGTGCTGCCGCCGGAGCGGCAGACGGCCAGGTCGGTCGCGGCCAGCACACCGGGCACGTCGGCAAGGAAGGGCGCCACCGTGGCTTCAAGGTCGAGCTTGCGGTACAACTCGCCGGTCGCCTCGAAGTCCGCCTCACCCGATTGGTGTACGATCTGCCAGCCGGTCAGCTTCGTGCGAACTTTGTACAGCGCCCTGGGCACGTTCTCGTTCAGCGATCGGGCACCGGCGCTGCCGCCGAGGATCAGCAGCCGGTGTTGGGGCAGGCGAGCGGAAGGGGACTGTCCACTTTCCGCCCAGCGGATCGGGTTACCGGTAACCCGGACCGGACATCGGCACCGCAGGGCGGACCGCGTGGGTGCCCATGCGACGCAGACCAGCTCCGCGGAGCGGGCCAGCCATCGGGTGGCCCGGCCGGGGATCACGTTTTGCTCGAGAAGCACCAGCGGCACCCTCCGCCGACTCGCCGCCCAGGCCATCGGCACACTTGCGTAACCGCCCAGTCCGACTACCACGGCCACGCGCTGCTGGTCGAGCACCCGCCCGGCGGCCAGGTAACCGGCCAGGTTCTCCGAGACGAAGGAAAACGCCTCGCGGGGCCCCTTGGGAAACGGCCGACAAGGCAGCGCAAGGTGCTCAAACCCGGCAGCCGCTACGTGCTGTCGCTCGAACTGGCTGCCCCTGCCGACGAAGGCTATCTGCACGCGCGGCACACGTTCGACCAACTGGTCGGCCACTGCCAGGCCGGGAAACAGATGGCCGCCGGTACCGCCGCCGGCGAAAACGATGTGCAGTGGATTAACCGTATGATTATTCATCAAAAATTCGTTTAGCCGCCGGGCTTGCCCGATTTTCCGCAGGTTGGTGTAACGGCTAAGTAGAGTAGTTGTTTGATTGGGTTAGAGTCTATCGTTGTAACTTCTGCGCGCCGTGCGCGCATCTTGTACAGTACTTGTTCACCACACTA
>JAUWHT010000297.1 GCA_030605745.1 Pirellulales bacterium
CGAAGGGCCGTGTTCGAGTACATCGAAATGTTTTACAATTCCCACAGGCGTCACTCAACGCTGGGCTACCTCAGCCCCGCCGACTTCGAGCAAGCCGCCTGACCCCTTTCCGGGCGTCCACGATCCCTGGGGAAGGGCAGATAGCCTTCCCTGGCTTTTTCGGGCTCGGCGAAGTAGTCCGAGAAGTCGCTGCCGATGAGCTTCCGGCGTGGGACGCCGGTGACTTCTTCGGTGGCCCGGTTTACGTCCGCGATCTTGCCGTCCGCACTGATCGTAACCAGCGGATCAAGGCTCGCCTCGATGAGACTGCGCGCGTACAGCGAATTGCTGCACGGTTGTTTATTTGCCGACTTGTTGCCCATTGCCCCTTTGCCCCATCTGCAATCCGGATCGTCTGCCCTCGTGTTCGCTCTCGGTCGTCCGGCCAGAATGGCCGATCACAATCAAAGATAGGTTGCGTATTCAGTCAGGAGATGCTCGACCCGGAAAATTGCAGGCCGGCGGTAACGACTGTACGGCTTGCAGGAGATTTACGCGATCCTCTGCGGTGAGTTGTTCTTTATTCGATCTGGCGCACTTCGTGCCAACGTTGGAGGATCGTGATCAACAGGCCATGGACCATTGGGGCGTCGGCGCGACGAATGAAACTGCGGATGCCGGTGGGAGGCCGTTGGTAATCGACGAATTCGGCAACGTCGCCTTCGGTGAGCAACCAAAGGGAGCGGACGACCTGTCCTTCCGGCGTGAGGCTAAAAGATTCGGGCATCAGGGTGGCCTATGCGCATGAAGAAGCGGGGTTCGGAGTCCGGCGGACTCCCCGCGCACTCAGGCCCGTTACAGCCCTCCCACCCGGTTCGTCCGCCGGGCGCCAAACCCCGCGGACGAGACCGCGCAAGCAAGGCACCCGGCAAAACGTCCTGAGTGGGAAATCCGGCCGAAGCCGGGTAACGGTTTAAATACGCAGGACGATTCGCACGTACGAATCGCAATTCAAATTGTCATTATTGATTTTAGGGCCAATGGAAGCCACCATCAACCCCAACCCGGATTATTCATCGGAAACCCGTGTAGCGGCTGGGCTTGCCCAGCGCGTTAGCATGGGAGCGAATTGGCCACCAAACAACGCGCTGGGCAAGCCCAGCCGCTACACGGGCCGCGCATATTGCCATCGAGGGGTGTGTACACAAGTTGCTGCGCCGTAAGTCATTACGTCAACGATCATAACGCTCATGAATAATGCGGGTTAGCGGGGCAGCAACGCTGCCCGCTGCAAAGCCGCAAGCGGCCCCTATTTACCGCCTTCCCGGGCAGATATACTTGTCATAGAGGAGTTCCGCAACCCATGACTGCCACCACCAATCAGACCACCCCGCCGGCCTACGAATTGGAGCCTTACAAGTCGCTGGGAAACGAGGTGCTCACCGAGCGGATTCAGAAGGTCCGCTCCGAGATGGGCCCGCGGCTGTTGATCCTTGGGCACCATTACGTGCGTGATGAAGTGATCGCGCTTTCGGACCTGCGGGGCGATAGCTACAAGCTCAGCGAGTCGGCCGCCGCCGATACGCAGTGCCGGGCAATCGCCTTCTGCGGGGTCCACTTCATGGCCGAAACGGCCGACATCCTGGCCAACCGGCCCGAGCAACTTTCCCGACGTGGCGGCCGACGGGTGACCGTGGTGTTGCCTGACGTGGCCGCCGGATGCTCGCTGGCCGACATGGCCCAGATCGACCAGGTCGAGGACTGTTGGAAACAGCTCTCGCGGGTGATCGACACCGACGACCTGACGCCGATCACCTACGTCAATTCGGTGGCCGCGCTTAAGGCATTTTGCGGCCGGCACGGCGGGATCGTTTGCACGTCGGCCAATGCGCGCGCCGTACTCGATTGGGCATTCGCCCGACGCAGCCGCGTGCTGTTTTTTCCCGACCAGCACCTGGGCCGCAACACCGCCCGAGCAATGGGTATCCCGCTTGAGGAAATGCCGCTGTGGAACCCCCACGAGGACAAGCTGGGCGGCAACTCGGAAGAAGCGATCCGCCGCAGCCGTGTGCTGCTCTGGCAGGGCCATTGCAGTGTCCACCAGGTGTTCCTGCCCAAGCACGTCGATCAGTTCCGCCAGGAGCACCCCGGCATCAAGATCGTGGTCCACCCAGAGTGCATGATGGAAGTGGCCGACCGGGCCGACGTGATCGGCTCGACCGGCAAGATCATCAGCGCGGTCCGTGAAGCCCCGCCGGGTACGAAATGGGCCATCGGCACCGAACTGCACCTGGTCGACCGCCTGAAGCACGAGCATCCCGAGCAAGAGATACATTTCCTCGCGCCATCGGTCTCCATGTGCGACACTATGTACCTGATCGACCTGCCGCACTTGTGCTGGTCGCTGGAGAACCTGGCAGTCGGCACGCCGGTCGGCGTGATCGAAGTCGATCCTCAGACCGTCCGCTGGTCGCTCGAGGCGCTGCGGCGGATGCTTCAGGTGAAGTGAGCACGGCAATTGGGTGAAAGTCGGGTAAGTCTGCCGATTGCCGAAAGTTCAGGGCGGCAAATCGGCCAGCATCCGCCAGTACAACCGGCACATTCTCACTGCCTTGCGGGGGCGAAAATCTTTGCGCAGCAAGAGCGGTAAACCTTTTGCTGAAAATACTTTCCGTACACTCAAGGGCCCTTAACAACCCAACCGATACGATATCTAACCCTTAGTGAAACATGTGTGCCTCGGAGGCACGCCGCGAGGGTGCGTCCGGTAACCGGATCGGGAGTTTCCGAGTCATTGTAAAAGGAGTTGTTGCCCAATGAAAGGCAAGACGATTTTTGGAGCGCTCCTTGTGAGCGTGGCCCTGTGCAGCCAGGGGTTCGGCCTCGAACTCCTGGACCGCATGCTTGGGCTGAATTGCGGTGGCTGCGGCGGATGTGCCTGCTGCGAACCCGCCTGTTGCGAAAAATGCTGCACGCCGGAACCGGCTTGCTGCGAGAAGCCGGCCTGCTGTGAGCCCGAGTGCTGCGAATCCTGCTGCAAGACTCGCTGCAAGCGCCGCTGTGACTTGTTCGACGGCTTGCGAGGCTTGCTCGATTGTAACCGTTGCGGCAAGCGCTGTTGCGAGTGCTGCGAGCCCGAGTGCTGCTGTGAGCCTGAGTGCTGCAAGCCCGAGTGTTGTGAACCCGAATGCTGCGAGCCCGAGTGCTGCGAATCCTGCAGCAAGAGGCGCTGCCGCCGCCGTCCGCTGCGTGACCTGTTGGATGATCTGTTCGGCTGCAGGAAGTGCCGCTCCAGGTCGTGCTGCTGCGAGCCTGCTTGCTGCGGAGCCTCTGCCTGCGACGCTGCCGAAGAGGCTGCTCCGGCGGATGTACCTGAAAAGGCGGATCAGCTACCCCCGGCTCCCAAGGCCGACCCCTCCGCTTCGCTTAAGCCTAAACGGAGTATTTACCAGGCCAGTCGCAGTATCGTTCGCAACTAAGGCCACTGCCTAATCCGTAGTCCATCACAGGTCTGCCTGGGGTTTGTATCCCAGGCAGACCTGTTTTACTTACTTATTCGGGGTAAAAGGCGAGCCTTTCACGCCACACCTTCGATCGTTTCCGGCGTCGAATGGGGACCGTCGATCCGGCGGGTCGCCGTGTGATGTGGCTGGATTACGATCCCATCTTGGTCGATCCGGCCAAGGTGCCTTTGAGCAATCCGGCAGTGGACGACCACGCGGCGGTCGTGGTACTTTTTCGAGAGCACTTCGCCGTGGGCTGCCAGGTAGGCCATCAGGCGACCGTCCTCCACGCCCATTTCGATGTCCACGTCGAGGAAACTACGGCTGAGCGCGTCGCTGACTGCCACTGCCAAATGCGCCAGGCCGGCGCCGGTTTTCGCGCTTAGCCCCAAGGCACTCGGATAGCGATTCAACAACCCGTCCAACCGGGCGCGGTCGGGCATCGCGTCCACCTTGTTGATAACCAGCAGCGTGTCCTTCCGCTGGATGCCGATTTCCTCGAGCACCTTGTAGGCCTCGGTGATCTGATCGTAGACGGCCGGGTTGCCGCCGTCGGCGACGTGCAACAGCAGGTTCGCCTGCCGGGCTTCTTCCAGTGTGGCCTTGAAGCTTTCGATCAGGTGGTGCGGCAGGTCGCGGATGAAACCGACCGTGTCGCTCAGAAGCACCGGTCCCCAGCCGGGTAGCTGCCAGCGGCGGGTCCGCGTGTCCAGCGTGGCGAACAACGCGTCCTGCACGAACACGTCCGCGCCGGTCAGTACCTTCAGCAGCGTGCTCTTGCCGGCGTTGGTATAGCCGACCAGCGAAACGGTCATCAACTCGCGTCGGGCGGCTACTTCCCGCTGCTTGCGACGCTCGATGACCTGCAACTCGCGCCGCAGATCGCGAATCCGCTTCTCGACCAGCCGGCGGTCCTCCTCTAACTGTTGCTCGCCGGGGCCCCGCAGCCCGACGCCCTTCTTCTGCCGCGATAGGTGCGTCCAAAGCCGTTTCAGCCGCGGCATCGCATATTCCAACTGGGCCAGTTCGACCGCCAGCCGGGCTTGATGGGTCTGCGCCCGGCCGGCAAAGATGTCCAGTATCAACTCGGTCCGGTCGAGCACCTTTACACCGGTGACCTTTTCGAGGTTGCGCGTCTGCGCGGGGCTCAGATCGTTATCGAAGAGGATCACGTCGGCGTCGACCGCCGCCGCCAAGGCGGTGAGTTCCTCGACCTTGCCCTTGCCCAGATACGTGGCCGCGACCGGTGTCTCGCGACGCTGAGTGAGCCGACCGACAACCCGCGTGCCCGCCGTGGTAGCCAGACCCTCCAATTCCAAAAGCGGAGGCTCTTGCGACTGTCGATCGCCCAACAATACACCGACCAATACGGCTGCTTCGCTGGCAACGCCGTCGGCGCGGTCAACTTCGTACACGGCGGATCGGTTCCTCCAGGGTTACATCCCTCTTTTATTCTATTCTACACGATGTTCGCGGAAAATGCTCCCCAATGTGGAGATATGATTCTGTGGGCCGAAGCCGGAATCCCACGTAAGGGGGGATGCGACCTGGGTTCGTGCTCACTTGCCCCCGGGACTGAGAAGACTTGACCGGTCTCGAAATCTTGCTAATAATCGGCTGTGAACTGGGGAATTTTTTCAAGGAGGGCTAATAAGGCATGAAACTGATCGTAACTCTCGAACGTGACGAAACCGGAATGCTTGTCGCCGAATGTCCAGCCATCCCGGGGTGTATCTCACAAGGGAAGACAGAAGACGAAGCGTTGGCCAATATCCGCGAGGCGATTGCAGCGTGCCTGGAAGCCCGCGCCGCTAATGGAATGCCCCTGACGGTCGCAACCCGTGAGGTCGAGGTTGCCCTGTAATGCCCAAGCTCCCGGTTGTTTCAGGCGCAAACGTGGTCAAGGTGTTCGAGCGTGCCGGTTGGCGTAAGGACCGCCAGCGTGGTAGCCACGTAGTCATGCTCAAAGCGGGTGAAATTGCAAGTCTTTCGGTTCCTCAGCATCGTGAACTTGCTCCCGGAACATTGCGGTCACTCATTCGCACTGCCGGAATGACGGTTGAGGAGTTTGTAGATCTTCTTTGATCCACCCGACGGCCTTCTTCGCCCGGAATACTACCCGGTACGTCTTCCCCTTCTCGAACGTCTCCAACTCCGGCAGCATGATGAAGTTGTCGGTAATCAGCGGAGCCAACTCCCGGCCCTCGATGAATTGGACGTCTTTGATCCGGTGTGGCAGCAGGTGGGCCGGCGGGTGGCGAAGCTTGTGGTCCCTTTTGGCGTGGACCTGGAACGTGTAAGTGTCTTGTTCCACCGTCAAGGTCAACTCCAGCGGCAGGTCTCGCGGCGCCAAGCGGGCATCCCACGCCGGGTCGCCGTAGAAGGCCACCGTATCGCGGTCCCACAGCAGGCCCAGGTTGTCCCTGGCGTCCTTGTTCTCTTTGCCATTCAGCGCCCCCGCAGTCATGCCGAGCAGAAGCATGCCGGTCATCAGGTTCCACTGCTTCAGTTCGACCTGTGCGGTTTCGGGGAACCGGGTCTGAAGCGCATGGATCAGCGCCTGGTTGTTGAAGTAGAACGCCTCGCTGAAGGTGTACCGGCCGGGCTGTTTCACGAAGTAATCCAGAACGCCGCGGCCGCCGTAGGGGTACCACTGGCCCACGACGTAGCCGATCATTTGGTTCACGCCGCCAGAGTGCATCCAGGCCAACGCCATCGACTGCCTGTCGCGGACGTGCCCCATCAGGCAATTGCCCCAGGGTGCGTAAACCTTGGGATTGCCGGAGTGGATCGGATAGGTGTTACCTTTCATGTCCCGGCCGAACAGCACGCCGTCCTTGCAGCGAAACTGCCCGTTGCGGTACGAGTAGCCGATTTGCCAGTCTCGCTCGGTGGCGTGGCCAGAGGTCACGAACAGGTCGGGCCGGAACTGGTTCATCACATCGACCAGGGCCTTGGTGGTGTCCGCCGGGCACCTCTTCTTCTCGACGGGCCCGCCGGGCTTCTTCTCGAAGTAGGCGTGCTTCTCACCCTCGCTGTACCAGATGCCTTCGTCGAGCATGGTTAGGTCGATCGGGCAACCCCCGGCCGCCTTACGGACGATCAAGGGTTGGTTGGCTGCCACCATCCGCAACGCATCGGCCGCGCCATAGCCGGTCAGAATCCCCCACAGCACGTCGGTATAAGGGTCCTCGTCCAGCTTTCGCGTCATCCGGTGGACCTTGACGACGAACGCCCGGCCTGCCTCCTCCGGCCGGGCCACGAAACAGGCGTATCTCGGGAAGATCCTCCGCAGCGGCTCGACCGCCTCGGTCACGTCACCCTCATGCACCACAACCTTCGCGCCGTACTTCGAGACCAGGGCATTGACCACCGCACCCCAATCCGGATCGTCCTGGGTCCCTTTCGAGACCACCACCGCATAGCCGCCCTCGATTTTGACCGGCTTGATCTGCACAGTCTCCCCTGCCGCGGCCTGCGCGACTGTCGGGGAGATGACTGTCGACAAAACGAGAAGCCCGAGAAAAGTCGTCCTGATGAGTTGGACAGTATTCATAAGAAATCCGTTTAGCCGTCGGGCTTGCCCGGCGCGTCCGTATTGCAGCAAATTAGCGGCCAAAGCACGCGCCGGGCAAGCCCGGCGGCTAAACATCCCCTCTAATCAAATGACAATAACTGTCGTAGCGGCGTTCGTCAAGCCGGCCGTCGGCCACGGCGTTCTTTACTGCGCAGTCGTCTTCGTGCGTGTGTGTGCAGTCGGGAAACCGGCATAAGTGGACGTAGGGACGCAGGTCGCGGTAAAAGCCGGCTACCTCCTCGGGAATCACGTCCCAAAGCTGGAACTGCCGAATGCCCGGCGTATCCACCACGTATCCGCCGCAGGTCAGCGGCAACAGCCGGGCGGTGGCCGTGATGTGGCGACCCTTTTGGGTATCGCTGCTGACCGAGTCGACGCGCAATTTGAGCTTCGGATCGACCGCGTTGAGCAGCGACGACTTGCCCACGCCGCTTTGCCCGGCCACCACGCTCTCCCGGCCGGTCAACACTCGGCGGAACCGGTCCACGCCGAAACCCGTCTTCGCGCTCAGCAGCAGCACCTCGTAACCCATCTGGCTGTATACGCCAATCAGCGGTTGCACGCCGGCGGGCTCAACCAGGTCCAGCTTGTTGATGCACACGATCGGTTTTACGCCCCCTTTCTCGGCGGCCAGCAGCAGCCGATCGATCAAGTTCGGCTTCAGCCGTGGCTCGGCGGTGCTGGCGATGATCAGAAGCTGGTCGACGTTGGCGACGATCACCTGCTGCCGCCCGCGGCTGGTCCGGCAGATAGTGCCCCGCCGGGGTTCAACCCGCTCGATGACGCCTTCCGGGGGATCGGTGTTCTCGACCGGCCTGAACATCACCCGATCTCCGGCGGCCACCACGTGCCGTTGGTCGGTGCTGAGTGTCTTCAGCAGCCGGCGGGTGGCGCACTGCCAGATCCGCCCGGCTTCGTCCTGGACCATGCTTGCCAGCCCATGGACTGAAAGCACCCGGCCGCGGCGGCAAGCCGCTGGGTCTACCTCGAGATGGACGTCCAGGCCCGGTTCGTCGCTGCTGTTGAGCTGATCTCCGCGAACGGTGCGTTTTCGGCTCAGTTCGCCCTTTCCGCTGATCCGCTCGCACTGCTGCGGATCTTCCTCCTCGAAGCCGTGCTGGTCGAACTGCCGCGTCCAGTCGCTGCGGCGCGTGCGGACCGAACGGTTCTTGCGGAAAGCGGCGCGGATTTTCTGCTTCTTCTTGCCCATACCGAGCAACTCACCACGGAGAAGAATTCACCACGGAGGCACGGAGGACACGGAGAAGAGCAAGAGATAGTGTTGGCCTAATCCGGCGCCAGAATTACCAACGTGGGCTTCTGCTTTGCGACCTGATTTGGCTTTTCTCCGGGTCCTCCGTGCCACCGTGGTGAACTCTTTCCCTTGCCGCGCGGCCATGCTCTAGACCGGCCCGGTCCAACAATGAACTGCCGAACATGTTAGCTTCAGAGACATCGGGAGGCGGAGGACCGACCGCACCGAGTTCCACTGGCGAGTACTTCACCTCGTACTTGTGCTTGGCAATCGACAGGATGTCGCCCGGATCGACCCGCTTCTCCACTACCCGAACACCGTTGACCCTCACCCCGTTGCGGCTCTTCAGGTCGCGGACGTGCCAATAGCCGGCAACCACGGTTAACTGGCAGTGATGGGCCGACACGTTGGAAAACCGGAGCACGATGTCGCAGCTTTCACGTCGCCCGACGAGCAGGCTTCTCTTCAGAAGCGGGATGAGGTCTCCCCCACCCATAGGAACCAATTCGCCGTACATGGTAATCGTGCTCTTGGCCCTTGTAGCTGGTGAAACACCTACGTACAATAACCTTGAGTTTAGTCGGGTGTCAAATTGTCGTCAACTAAGTTTCCCTGTCTGGTCGGCCCCGCGGCCGATTTTCGGTCGGCCGGGTCGCCATATTACAGTCGTAACCTGTTTTACCGCAAGAGGTTCGGTGCCCGGGTGTGGAAGGTCAGCCTGGACGGGGGGTTCGGCTGCCCCAACCGTGACGGAAGCCTGGGGACTCGCGGATGTGTGTTCTGTGATCCGGCGAGCTTCAGTCCCAGCCGCAGATCGGTTTCCGCATCGATCAGCGCCCAACTTGAGGAGGGTATTCGGCGGTTGGGTGCCCGCTATCGCGTTGACCGGTTCGTAGCCTACTTCCAGCCGGGAACGAACACCTACGCGCCAGTCGAACAGTTACGGGCCCTGTACGAGCAGGCGATTGCGCACCCGAAGGTGGTAGGTCTGGCCATCGGCACCCGTCCCGATTGTGTCCCTGACGACGTGCTCGATCTGCTTTCCGAGTTGGCCGGCCAAACGTGGGTGTCCATCGAGTACGGCCTGCAAACGATCCACGATCGGACGCTGGATTGGATGAATCGTGGCCACCACTACGAGGCCTTCCTCGACGCGGTGCAGCGGAGCCGCCGCCGGGGGTTGAAAGTTGGTGTGCACGTTATCCTCGGCCTGCCGGGCGAATCGCGCGACGACATGCTGGCCACCGCCCGCGAGTTGGCCCGGCTTGAAATCGACTCGGTCAAACTCCATAATCTGTACGCGGTCCACAATACTCCGCTGGCCGGGATGGTGGCACGCGGCGAGGTGCGGCTTGTGGAACTTGACGAGTACGTGGGCCTGGTGGTCGATTTCCTGGAACAACTCCCGCCGAGTTGTGTCATCGATCGCTTAAGCGGCGACGCCCCACCGGAGTACCTCGTGGGGCCAAGTTGGTGCCTGGACAAGCCGGCCGTTCGCGCGGCCGTCGAAGCTGAGTTCCAACGACGCAATGCGTGGCAAGGCCGGAAAATTAGTTTAGCCGCCGGGCTTGCCCGGCGCATTGGTGTGTGCTAATGTGCTCGAATGCGAACGCGCCGGGCAAGCCCGGCGGCTAAACGACTACTGGAAACACGAGGTGCAAGATGATCCAACCACGACTGACGACAACTTGTGCCGCGATCCTTGTGAGCACGCTGCTGTTCTCCGCGCGAGTCGGCCCGGCCGAGGTGGTTCGGCTGGAAATCCAGCGGCGCGAGCCGTTTGCGGCGGGCCACTGCTTCGGCCGCAGCGGGCCCTACGAGAAGCTCTCCGGCCGCTTGTACGTCGATGTCGATCCAGACGATCCGGCCAACCGGCGAGTGACCGACTTGAAACTCGCACCACGAAATAAGCGAGGTAAGGTGGAATGTTGGACCGACTTCTTCCTGCTCAAGCCCGTCGATCCCCAGCGGGGCAACCGCCGCGTGCTCTACGATGTGCACAATCGGGGCAACAAGCTGGCGGTGTGGACCTTCAACGGCCCACGCAGCAACAACCCAACCACTTTGGCCGACGCGGGAAACGGCTTCCTGATGCGGCTGGGGTACTCGATCCTGTGGAGCGGCTGGGACGGAGACGTGCTGCCGGACAATACGCACCGCTTGTTGGCCGGACTGCCCGTCGCCCGCCAAGACGGTATGTCAATCACCGGCAAAATCTACGTGGAAATCTGCGCAGACAAAAGAAATGTCCACAGCCAGCCCTTTTTTTGGAGTCCTTGGGGCACTTCTAACGCATATCCCACGGCAAGCCTGGACAACAAAACCGCCACGCTGACCATGCGCCCGAAACGATCAGAACCCGCCGTGGAGGTTCCTCGCGACCAGTGGGCCTTTGCCCGCTTGGAAGACGGAAAGGTCGTTGCCGACCCCGCGCAGCTTTACGTCAAGGAGGGATTTCGCCCGGGGTGGCTGTACGATCTTGTTTACACGGGCAAGGATCCGCGCGTCACGGGGCTGGGGCTTGCCGCGCTTCGCGACTGTGTCTCGTTCTTCCGATACGCGGAAAAAGATCGCCAAGGGACCGCCAATCCGCTGGCAGGCTCGGTGGAGAAGGCTTATGTCTTCGGCATCTCACAATCCGGCCGAGTCGTGCATCATTTCATCTACGAGGGATTAAACACCAACGAAATGGGACGGATGGTGTTCGACGGGGCCCTGGCCCATGTCGCCGGAGCTGGAAAGGGACTGTTCAACTACCGCTTCGGCATGACCACGCTGTACGCAAACCATCATCAAGGCAACCTCAATCCCTCCGAGTTCTTTCCACTGGCCCCGATGCCGCAGAAGGATCCGGTCACCGGCCAGCAGGGCGACACCCTGGCCCGGGCACGCGCCCAAGGACATGTGCCGAAGATCTTCTTCACGCAGACTGCCAGCGAATACTGGAATCGGGCCGGATCCCTGCTGCACACCGACGTAAAAGGTAAGAAGGACTTGGAATTGGACCCCAACGTGAGGATATACTTCGTCGCCGGGGCTCAACATCTGGGCGCCGGCCCCCCGACCCGCGGCATCTGCCAAAACCCCCGGAACATCCTGGACGACCGGCCGCCGATATTGCGGGCGTTGTTGGTGGCGCTGGATCGCTGGGTCAGCACTGGCCAGGAGCCACCTGCCAGCCGGTATCCGCGGATCTCCGATCAGACGCTGGTGGATCTGCAAACGTTCCGCAAGCAGTTTCCAAAGATACCGGGAGTCCGGCTGCCGCGTGGATTCTACAAGCCGCTGCGATTGGACTTGGGACCGCGATGGCACACGGAAGGGATTGCCGACAATGTCCCGCCCAAGGTGGGACCACCATACCGAAGCCTGATCCCGGCTGTGGACGCCGACGGCAACGAACTGGCCGGTATCCGTCTGCCGGACGTGGCGGTGCCGCTGGGCACGTACACCGGATGGAACCTGCGGGCGGCCGAATACGGTGCCCCGGACATGCTGGCGTTGCTGCACGGCTCCTACCTGCCCTTTACCCGGACGCCCGAACAGCGACGCGAAAGCGGCGACCCCCGTCCGTCAGTTCTGGAACGTTACCCCACCCGCGAGGTCTACTTGGCTCGCATCGCCGAAGCGGCAAGCAAGTTGCAGCGTCAAGGATTCCTGCTGGAAGAAGATGCCGCAAAAATCCGGCAGGCCGCTTCTCGCCGCCGGCTTTGGGCCCAATGAACGCGATTAGGTGGAAAGCCAAGGAGGATAGTATGAAACTCAGCTTGCTGGCCGACCAGCAGGTGCAAAAGTTGCACGCGGCTTCACTGGAAATACTGGAAACAATCGGCGTACACGTGCCGCACAAAAAGATGTTGGAACTGTTTGCCGAGGCGGGCGCCCGGGTCGATCGGCACACCCAAATCGTCAAGATCCCAGAAGAGGTGATTAGCCGATGTCTCGAGACGGCCGGCAAGACATTCACCATCTACGGGCGAGATCGCTCGAAGAAGGCCGAGTTCGGCGTCGGCCGGCGGAACTACAACAGCACTGCCGGCGAGGCGCTGTGGCTCGACGATAACCTCCAGCGCCGATACGCGACCCTGGAAGACGTCCGTACGGCAACTCGCCTGGCCGACGGGCTGCCAAGGATCAACATCGTGGGCGCCGCCGCCGATCCGCACGAGATGCCCGTGGAATATCGGTGTGTGTTCGTCGCTGCCGAGCAACTGAAGAACACCACCAAGCCGATCACCTTCTGGTTTCACGATCGTGCCTCGGCCAGGTTTCTCCTGGAACTGTTCACAATCGTGGCCGGCAGCGAGCAAGAAGCGATCGAATACCCATTCGCTTATCCGTTCCTGGAGCCGATCAGCCCGTTGCGATTTCCCCGTCACGGCGTTGATCTGCTGCTGGAGACCTGCCGATTCAACTTGCCGGTACCGATCGGGCCGATGGCGCAAACCGGCGCCACCGCGCCGGGCACCTTGGCCGGGACCATGGCCCAGGAGAACGCCGAGATCCTGGCCGGGCTGTGTATCGTGCAGTTGATCCGGCCCGGGGTGCCGGTGTGCTACGGCGGAATTCCACACGCTTTTGATATGAAAACCACCCAACTAATCTTTGCCGGACCGGAACAAGCACTGATGGCGGTCGGCCTGACACAGATGGGCAAGTTTTACAATCTGCCCGTGTACATCAACGTCGGATTGACCGACAGCAAGATCCCCGACGCCCAGGCCGGGCTGGAGGCAGGAATTACGCTGGCTTGCGGGGCGATGGCCGGGGCCGATATCTTCGGCCACCTGGGCATCTCCGGCGTCGACCAGGCAACCTCGCTACCAATGCTGATCATGCAACACGAAATCATCGGCTACGTCGAAAGAATCCTTCAGGGAGTCGAAGTGACCGGCGAGAAACTGGGCATCGAGATAATCGAGCACGCCAAGGAAGCAGGCAGTTTCCTCGCCGAGGAACACACCGTAAGACACTTTCGCCAAGAGCTGTGGTTCCCACAATTGCTCGACCGCCGGTTCTTCGACGCATGGCAGAAGGACGGCCAAAAAGACATGATGACTCGCTGCAAGGAAATGAAAGACAATATCCTACGCGAGCACAACCCCCAACCGATGGACAACGACACCCAGCAGGCCGTTGACAAGCTATTGGCAGACGCAAAGCGGCATCTCTCGAAATAGCGCGGGCGCACTATTGGTGAGAAATATGCGGAATTTTCCAGGCGAGACTTTTTTTCCGTGTTTTCTTGCACCCAGCGACTGAGGTTTGACAATACCCAACTGGCACGGTAAGATTTATCAGTAGAAAACTTGCAGCCTACCTTACCAGATTGGTTCAGGAGAGCCGACATGTCAACCAAACTTACCACACGGGAAAAAGAAGTGGTTCGACTCGTCAGCTTGGGGTGTACTATCGGAGAGGCTGCTACAATTCTCGGATTGGCTCCAAGCACGGTCGACAACCACAAGTCTCGAGCGATGGCAAAGTTCGGCACCAACAAGGTTGCCCTGCTCACGCGAAGGGCAATCAAGATGCGGGTTACCAGCCTCAACGACCGGCTAACCCCAACCGAAAAACGCCGTAGCGGTCGCAAACAGAACGGATGGAACTGAGCGGTCCATCTACCTTAGCTTAGGACCCGCGCAGAAATAAGCTGTACAAATTGGTGGCACGCCCTGAGGAACGAAGGGCGTGGGGCGTGGCAAGGTGCCCCAAACACGCCCTTCGCTGCGCTCAGGGACGTGCCACTCTTGGTGGAATTCGTACAAGTTATTTGTGCGCAGGCGCTTAGTTGCTCTCGCTCAGTACGCGGCGGTAGACTTTCGCCACGCCGGCGGCCATCGCGCGGGTGGAAAACCGCTCCGCGTGACGCTTCAGCGCACTGGTCCGGAAGGCCTGCCAGTCCACCTCGCCGCGGACGATCCGGGCGATCGCTTCGGCCAGTTGTCCAGGATCGCCCGGTTCGACGATCAGCCCGTCCAGGCCGTCACGGATCAACTCCGGGTTGCCCTCCACGCGCGTGGTAACCACCGGCACGCCGGCGGCCATGGCCTCCAGCAGAACCAGGGGGGGTCCCCTCGCCGAACAGACTGGGCAGGACGAACAGGTCCATCCGGGCCAGTTCACTGTTAATATCGCCCGTATATCCTACCCAGTCTACCAGCTTGCTCAGCCCGAGTTTTTCGGTTAGGGTTTTGACCTTTCGCTCGTACTGAGAGGTCTCGAAGGGTCCTACCACCCGCAACCGGACGGGTAGGCCCTGGGAGTTCAAGATGGCCAGGGCCCTGAGCAGAATCTCGATGCCCTTGCGCGGCCGGATCAGGGCGGTGATGCCCAAGGTCCAATCGGTCTTTGATTCGTCCCTGCGCGGCACCGACTCGCGGCAGGGTGAGCCGTTGGGTACGACGGAAATCAGCTCCTCGGAAAACCCCTGTCGGCGAACGTGCTCGCCCAGGCTCTCGGAGACCGGCATCAGGGCCGACACCCGGCCGAGGCTCAGCCGCTCGACTAGGCCGTTGATCCGGTTCTTCCACTTATTGGTTGTGTCGCGGGAGGTGGGGCTCTGCACGTGGTAGACCAACGGCACGCCCGTAATCTTCGAGGCTAGGCTGGCCACCATCACGGATCGGGCAGTGTGGGCGTAGATCAGACTGTAGCCCTGCCGGCGGATGATCCGCACCAGTGCCCGGACGGGCCGTAAGTCGAACCTGCCGCGCATCGGCAGCTTGTACAGCCGTGCCTGTCGTGCCCGGCGGACCTTCGGAAACAGCGCCGGTTTCAGACAGGCAAAGGCGACCTGGAAACCGAGCGCCGGAAGCTCCAAGGCCAGCAGGTCCAGTGCCCGCTCCGCTCCACCGTAGACCTCGCCGTTGATCACGTGCAAGACCTTATGAGTGCGACGGCCGAGATTATGGGCTACTGGTCGTTCGGTCACGGTGGAAGATGGCATGGACTAGCTCTAACTCGGATTATTCATCGGAAATCCGTTTAGCCGCCGGGCAAGCCCGATTTTCCGCAGGTTGTTTTTTCTGCTAAGACGATGGCAGTTGGGAACTGGGCGGCCGGGGCGAAAAAAAGGTTGAAAATCCGATAAATGTTAAAATAGGTAAACTTGCGCTGTGGAGC
>JAUWHT010000274.1 GCA_030605745.1 Pirellulales bacterium
GGTATGGGAGGACAAAAAGAATGGATGGGGAGAAGAAGGAACCCCGTCATCGGGTGATGGCGGGGCTGGCGGATATTCTTCCCGCCCTCACCCGGCTATCCCTTGTGGGGTTGCTCCTCAGCAGAGCCCCACTCCATTTCACCGAGCATGCTCCAGTATAGCAAGTTGACGTGAAAGAGAAAGAGATGCATCTCGTGGGATTTTCGGTAAAGATGGGTTTGTAACAACTCGTCTTCCCGGAGTCACCACAGGATGCAACTACAGACTATCCTCAATCGCGTCGAGTATTTCAAGTCGTTCGTTTACGGAAAAGTCCGATGGGTGGACGGCACCGAGAGGCCGACGATCGAAGTTCAGATCAAAGCCCGCAAGAACGGGCGGCCGATCTGCTCGGGCTGCGGCAAGATTCGCCCCGGCTACGACCGGCTACCCGAGCGGCGTTTCGAGTTCGTGCCTTTGTGGGGGATCGCGGTGTATTTCGTGTATGCGATGCGACGGGTCAAGTGTCCAACGTGCGGCGTGCAAGTGGAGCAAGTTCCCTGGTGCGACGGCAAGAATCACCTGACTACGACCTATCGCTGGTTCCTCGCCGGTTGGGCAAAGGCGGCTCTCGTGGAAAGGGGTCGCGTGTGCCTTCCACACGACCTGGCAGAACGTATTTCGCTCAGTAAAACACGCGGTTTCGTGGGGATTGGCTCATCGCAGCCTGGAGGGCATCGAGGCGATCGGCGTGGACGAGATCCAATGGCAACGGGGGCACAAGTACCTGACGCTGGTGTACCAGATCGACGAGGACTGCCGCCGGCTGTTGTGGGCCGGAAAAGACCGCACGGCGAAAACGCTTCTACGGTTCTTCCGCATGTTGGGCAAAGAGCGTTCCGCTCGATTGCGTTTTGTGTGCAGCGACATGTGGAAGCCGTACTTGAAGGTGATTGGCAAGAGGGCAGGCCAAGCGATCCACGTGTTGGACCGGTTCCACATCATGGCGAAGATGAACAAGGCGATCGACGAAGTGCGTGCGGCCGAGGCCAAGCGGCTTCAGCGCGACGGCTACGAGCCGGTGCTGAAGAATTCTCGCTGGTGTCTGCTGAAACGGGAAGAGAACCTCACGGAAAAGCAAGCGGTGAAGTTGTCGGAATTGCTTCAGTACAACTTACAGTCGGTCCGCAGCCGTCTGATGCGGGAGGATTTCCAGCAATTCTGGGAGTACTTCTACCCCACCTGTGCAGCGAAGTTCCTCGATGAGTGGTGTACGCGGGCTATGCGATCGAAGATCGAGCCGATGAAGAAAGTCACCAAGACATTACGCCGCCACCGGGAGTTGATTCTCAACTGGTTCCGTGCCGAAGGGGCCATTTCGGCGGGGATTGTGGAAGGTCTGAACAACAAAGCAAAACTGACTATGAGAAAAGCGTATGGCTTTCGAACAGCGAAAGCCATCGAAATCGCCCTATATCACCAACTCGGAGACCTCCCCGAGCCAGAATTCACCCACGAATTCTGGTGAGGAGGCGAAAACTGAAGTCGGCTGGCAGTTCGGTCGCCGACAGAGTCGCCTCCCACAGTCTTGAATTCCCGGATGCCCTCAGACAGCCCTCAATGCCCGCATACTCCCCTCCGCGGCACCGTCCGCCGGCTGTTTCCAATCGGGCCGAGAAATTTTCCGCGGATGCCCGCCTCGCCGCAACGTCTATAAGTATAACGACTTACATCGACGATTCCAGCAACTTCCGGCTCCAACAGATTCCGGTTCTGGCCCGGTTCTGGGATTTTCGAGTCTGGCGCTTGACAGGATTTCGCGAGTCGCTACGTGGAAACCAGTAGCGGCGAAATCGGCTGGAAGACCTCGCTGAACCATTGGCAAGACGCCGCAGTCTACTGGGATGGTGGCTGGAACCAATTGACTGACCTCGACTTGGCGTTCGTGATCACGCCCGAGCCGAGCACCTTGGCGATGCTGCTCGGCGGCGGGCTGATCGGGTTGCTGGCCTACTGTGTGCGGCGGCGGAGGAACCGCAAAGCATAGCACGTTTGGAGCTGTGCGGTCGTTGATAGCCGGGGGATAACGTCCGGCAGTGTGCCACTGCTTGCCGTGTGGCAAAGCAGCGAGTGTGCCGTGCAAAGGGCACTGCTTCTGGTGAAGCAGTGGCACACTATCTTTCTCTAGGCGCGCCTGCCCATTAGCCGGGGGACAACGTCCCGCGGGTGGTGTTTTTCTCGGCTACGGGATCAACCGCCTCTTCCTTTCCGCCGTCCGGCAGCGGCTGTGCATAACCGCCCAGGCTTACTGGTACTACAACGCTATGTTCACCACGGAGGTCTTTGATTGAGCAAAAACCTGTAAACGCAGGTGTGTCGATAGGTCTGCCCGGGGCGGAGGATGATGGACGGGAAGTTGGGATGCTGCACGCTGTCGGGCAGGTGACCTGTTTCCAGGCAGAAGCCTGCGTGCTTGTGGTAGATCGCACCTTTGCCCGTAAGGCTGCCGTCGAGGTAGTTGCCCGTGTAAAACACAATCGCCGGGGCGGTGGTGTGTACCTCCATCGCCCGGCCGGTTGCCGATTCGGTCACGGTTGCCATGCGGGCCGGCGAGCCGGACGGACGGTTGTGCAGGTATGCCACGTCGTAGCCGCCGATCTGCCGGCCGCGGGCGTCGGCGGCCGTCGGCTTGGTGAAGTCCATCGGCGTGCCGCCCACCGGCGCGAGTTGCCCGGTGGCGATCATCGCCTCGTCGGTCAGTGAATATCGGTCGGCATCGATCTGGAAGACATGCCCCAGCACGTTGCCCGATGCCGCCCCGGCAAGGTTGAAATAGGTGTGGTTTGTCAGGTTGACCGGCGTGGGCTGGTCGGTGGTAGCCGTGTAGTCGATCTTCAACTCGTCGCGCTTTGTCAGCGTGTACACTACGGTGACGGACAGATTGCCCGGATAACCCTGATCGCCGTCGGGGCTCAGATAGGTGAACTTCACGGCCGGTCCCTCTTCGGCTTGCAGCGGCTCGGACTGCCAGACGACCCAACTGAGCCCCTTTGGCCCGCCGTGCAAGTGGTGCGGGCCGTTGTTCAGCGTGAGGTTGTACGGCTTGCCGTCGAGGGTGAACTTGCCGTGGGAAATCCGGAACGCGACCCGACCGACGGTGGCGCCGAAGTACGGGCTTTCGGTCTCGTACTGCTGCAGGTTGTCGAACCCGAGCACGACGTCGTCGAGCTTGCCGCGACGGTCGGGCACGTGCAACTCGGTGACCGTTGCACCATAGCTGATCAGGCTGAGCACCAGGCCGTTGACGTTGCGCAAGGTGTACCGGTCCACCTGCTCCCCGTCTGCCGTGAGAGCGAACACGTCTTTTTCGATGCCGGGATTGTTCATGGATAAGGGCTCATAAAGCCGCGACCGGTGGTCGCGATGTCTCGGGTTGGTCGTGCTCGTTGGGCGCGACCGACGGTCGCGGTTTTGTGGGCGCGACCAACGGTTGCGGCTTTGTGTGGTGTTGGAAGCTCATGGCGTTGTCGCGACTTTGGGCTCGGTTGAATGCTCGCGACCTGAGATCCGCAAGTACGACAGGCCACAGGCCGGCAACGATCATCATCAGTACGCCGCCGGCCAGCCAGCGATTGTATCGGCACTGTACGTAAACGCTTCCCGCGCCGATCTGCGGTTGGCTGGTGGGGGCCACTGGCAGACCGTAGCGGGCGGCAAGTTTCTGGAACCGGACCAGGTGGATCACCGGCGTGCCCTGGTTTGCGAATCGGGTCATCACGCAGTCGAGCCCGGCGGCATCCTTCGGCGTGCACATGTTCAGCCCGAGCCGATAGAGCTTCCTACCCAGTGAGCGGCCCACTGATACGGTTCCCCCGCCAACGTTCACGTAGGCTTTGATCGGGCTCCCGTTCGCCTTGCGGCGGTAGATTTGCATCCGGCTGTCAACTGCCTCTGCGACGCTGCCGGCCTCGATCAGTTGCAGGCCGTTTCGGCGGATGCTCTGGCGCACCAGTTGCCGGGTTTCGTCCGACATACCCAGGCCGCGGTCCTCACGGCCGCCGATCGACGTGGCCGTCGAGCGGAAGGAGATCAGCCGCCGCTGGTGAAGAATCCGCTCCATGTCGATCCACAGGAAGTCGGGGAAGTTTGCGCCGTATTGCGAGGCAGCCACACTGGAGACGATTATCGGCTCCAGCTTCAGCGTCTCGACCGCAGCGCACAGCGCGATGTTGATCGCCGGAAAGGAGCCCGAGTAGCCGACGGCCACGTGGTCGCCCTGCTGGAGGCCGGCTCGCTTGAACATCTCAACGACCGCCGCGGCGAAGTTCGGATTGACCGACGACTGCTTCGATTTCAAGTGACCGGCGATACTGGTAATCGGCGTTACCGCCGCGCCGATCAGACCGGTTCCTGCCGGATCGAGGTCGAGGTCGATCTCGTGTCCACGCCTGAGCCGCTCCTGGTGGATGACGTCCATGCAGCGGCCGGCCAACCGGGCGGCGGCCAGCTTCTCTTCGTAATAGGGTTGGTAGTCCCGCGTTTTGCACAGTTCTACGGCTGCAATTCCCAAAACCGATAGCAGGGCGATCGTCATGATCGCAGTTCGAGAGACCTTTTGAGGCCGCCAATAGAGCCGTTTCACACCAATATCTCCACTGCAAAGAGGATTAACACGAGCCGGACAACCACCGCTGTGGTCAACAGCGCTGAGAGTGTTTCCACCAGACCTTGCCGATCGATCCAAATCGCAAGCAGCCCCGGTATGATGAACCCGATTACCGAAAAACCGTTCGCTCCGACCGTACCCGACGCCGCCTGAGAGGCCGGCCAACTCAGCGGGATCGCGCGGATCGCGGCACCGATCAAAAAGCCGAACAGGATCATCAGCAACGTCCTGCGTTTGCCGTACACGATAGTCACGCGTGAAATCGCAGCGACGCAGCCGTAGGTTGCCAGTGCGGCCACAATCGTCAAGGCAATACTCACGGGCTTGTGCAAGAACAGGGCGACATAGCCGGGCACAACCATCCCTCCGGCGGCCAGGCCGAGCAGTTCGGAAGAGAGCAGACTGACGATCAGCCCGACGGCGATCGCCACGGAGTTGACGTCCATTATGCGGCCTCCTGCAATTCGGCCGGTTGGTCGGTAGTCTGGCTCGGGACAGCCCGGTCTTCGAAGTACCGGACCATTTCCAGTCCCGGGCCTCCAATGTTTCCCATTCCCATCACCAGCGCGGAGCGGCCGGCCAGGTCGATGATGGTCTCGACGATTTCCTCGACGCTGCAACCCTCGGCACAAGTGATCCGCTCAGGATCGAGGCCGGCGGCGGCGGCCCGCCTGGCGAAGACCTCGGTCCCGCTGCCGATCAGCAGGTAGTGGTCGGCCGGCTGCCAGCCGACGCACGCCTCGGCAAGCTGTACCGACCGGTCGGGCCGATCCTCGCGGCAGTTGAAGACCGCTATCCGGTTCGCCATGCCCGGGAAACGCTCGATCGCCAGGTCCCAGTTCTGCTCGGTGGATTCCGGATCGTTGGCTGCAAAGGCGTTGACAAAGGCGATCTTGCCGTTGAACAGATCCAGCACGTGGGTGGTCATTGCCCCGGGGTCGGCAGCCGCACGGTGCATCCCCCGCAGTGCGGTCCGCCGGTCGATGCCCAGGTCGCGGCAGACACGCAAGGCCAGGGCCACGTTCTCGGCGTGCTCGATGTACGAAAAGCCGCCCAGTTCCTCGCCGCTGACGGCTTGGACCTCGTCGCGGCCGACCGGGACCAGCGTGCAATGTCGGTCCCGGGCGGCGGCGCGGAAGATGCCCAGATGAGTCTTCTCAGCCGTGAAGAGCTTTTTTCCCACCGGTACGGTCCCGGCCAAGGCCCGGGCGACGTCCCTGGCAGTTGGGCCCATCACGTCGAGGTGGTCGGGCCGGGCGTTGGTAATCACGCCGTGTGTGGCCTTCACCAGCCGTAACTCGCAGAGCGATTGCAGGGCCGGCTGCAAGGCCATGCACTCGACGACAATGGCCTCCGCGCGGTGGGCCGCTGCGGTCCTGATAATCCCCACCTGCTCGATCACGTTAGGTCGTGACGGGCGGAAGACGGGATATTCCGACCCGTCGGGCAGGATCATCCGGGCCAGCGTGCCGGTGGTCTTGGCGCAGGTACGGATTCCGCCTTCCCGCAGTCCGGCCGCAATCAGCCGGGTGACCCCCGACTTACCACGGGTCCCGTTGACGTGGATCCGAATCGGTATCCGCCCCAGATTCCGCCGGTGCGCAATCGATTCGACCAGTGCCAAAGCGACTAGAAGGCCGGCGGCTCCGGCCAGAAGCAGGGTTCCGTCCATGCCACGAATTGTAAATCTGATAAGACGTCGGAGAACAACTTACAAACGGCCGCCCTTGCATTTCAATTCGGCCGGGAGGTTGCCTCCTTGTGTGAAGAGCGATCGGCCACTCATGCAGAACTCGTGCCAATGCCAAATGGAAGAGATTTTCCTGACATGTGGAGACGAGCGGGCTCGAACCGCCAACCCCGGGCTTGCAAAGCCCGTGCTCTCCCAATTGAGCTACGTCCCCGAAGCAAAGCCGAAAGCGGAAAGCCGAAAGCGGATCCGCTTTCGGCTTTCCGCTTTGACCAAAGTGGGCGTACTTGGATTCGAACCAAGGACCTCGTCCTTATCAGGGACGCGCTCTAAACCAACTGAGCTACACGCCCGACGCCGTCACTAAGGATAACTTGTATTTTACATACCTCGGCCGGACTGTCAAACCCCGCTGTAGTCGTCATAATCGGCAAAACTTGCACAAACTTGTCATGTTCAAGCCCGGCTGGGGCCGAAATATAAAGCCGCGACCGTTGGTCGCGCCCAGATATGCCGGATCAACGCGAATGTCGAATATCGAACAAGGAATGTCGAAGGATGAATTCGTACTTCGGACATTCCTTGTTCGATATTCGATTATTTCAACGGTATTGGGCTTTAAGGGCGCGACCAACGGTCGCGGCTTTATGTCCTGGAAGAAGGAGTACCTCATGAAGCTCATGACTGCGACTGACGCCTGTTGCCCGGTTCTGTTGGTTTTAGGCCTGCTCGGTCCGGCTTTGGGGGCATCGCCTTCGGCCGACCAGGCCCTGAAATTGACGCCCATTCAGCGGGGGGTAGACTTCGCCAGACCCACCGCACAGCAGGCCGCAAAGTGCAAAATCTCCGCCCGAAAGATCGGCCGCCACGTCGGTTGGGTCGTGGAAGACCCCGACGGGCTGGTCCTGCGGGAATTCGTCGATACCAACGGCGACAATGTGGTGGACCAGTGGTCCTACTTCAAGGACGGGATGGAGGTCTACCGCGACATCGACGCCGACTTCAACGGCAAGGCCGACCAGTACCGCTGGTTCCACACCGGCGGCAGCCGCTGGGCGGCGGACAAAAACGAAGACGGGCAAATCGACGCCTGGAAGACGATCTCGGCTGAAGAGGTGACCGCCGAGGTAATTGCCGCGCTGGCCGGCCGCGACGCGGAGCGATTCGGACGGTTGGCATTGACCTCTGACGAACTCCGGTCGCTCGGACTCGGCCGGCAGAAGGCTGAGAGTCTCTCGAAGAAGATCGGCCACCTGGCCAGCGAGTTCGGCAGCCTGGCCGCCCGGCAGAAGGCCGTTACACGGGACTCCCGCTGGGTCCAGTTCAGCGGGACCAGGCCGGGCACCGTTCCTGCCGGCACGGACGGCTCGACCAAGGATCTGCTGGCCTACGAAAACGTGGTGGCGATTTTTCGGACCGGCGACGAGCACGGCCAGGTGGAAATCGGTACACTGGTGAAGGTGGGCGACCGATGGCGGGTGATCGACGTCCCTCGGGTGATCTCCGAGGATCAAGCCGAGTCGCCATCCGCGGGGTTCTTCTTCCAGGCATCGGTCGTCAACCGTGGCAAGACGCCCACAGCCGGGCCGAGCGAGGAAGCCCAACAGCTACTGACCGACCTGGAAAAACTCGACCAGGCCGCCGACCGGGCCACCACAAGCGAGCAGAAGGCCCAGTTCAACGCCCGCCGGGCCGACTTGCTCGAACAGATCGCTGACAAGGCACGCAGCCCGGCGGATCGCGACATGTGGTTGCGGCAGTTGGCCGACACGATCAGCGTGGCAGTACAGTCGGGCGTGTATCCGGACGGTGCGGAGCGCCTGGAGATGTTGTTCGGGAAGTTGAAGGACAGCGACGCTGATAAGGACCTGGCCGCCTACGTGAAGTTCCGTCAACTTACGGCCGAGTATGGCTTGAGCCTGCAAGCGTCGAAGCCGGACTTTGCCAAAATCCAGACCAAGTGGCTGGAGACCCTAGAGCAATATGTGGCCGATTACCCGGCCAGCCCCGACGCTGCCGAGGCGATGCTCCAGTTGGCGATTGCCCAGGAGTTTGCCGGCCAGGAGGACAAGGCCAAGAAGTGGTACGGCCGGATTGTCAAGGATTTTCCGGACTCGCCGGCAGCCAAGAAAGCGGCCGGTGCTCGAACCCGGCTCGACTCGGTCGGCAAGACCATTACGCTTGTCGGCAGCAGTCTGTCGGGCGGGCAAGTCGATCTGGCCAAGTACCGCGGCCGCGTGGTGCTGATCCAGTACTGGGCCACCTGGTGCGAGCCGTGCAAGCGTGACATGCCGCTGCTGAAAGAGTTGCTCTCGAAGTACGACGGCTCGTTGAGCGTGATCGGTGTCAGCCTCGACAACAGCCGCAAGGACCTTGCCGATTACCTGGCCGAGAACCGCTTGCCCTGGCCGCAGATTTTCGAGAAAGGCGGGCTGGACAGCCGCCCGGCCAACCAGTTGGGCATCCTCACCCTGCCGACGATGATCCTCCTCGACCAGCAAGGCAAGGTAGTCAACCGTAACGTCCAGACCTCAGAGTTAGCCAGCGAGCTAAAGAAGCTGATCCGCTAAACCCGGATTATTCATGAGCGTTATGATTATTGACGTAACAACTTGCGGCGCAGCAACTTGTGTACACACCCCTCGATGGCGATATGCGCGGCCCGTGTAGCGGCTGGGCTTGCCCCGCGCGTTGTTTGGTGGCCAATTCGCTCCATGCTAACGCGCTGGGCAAGCCCGATTTTCCGCAGGTTGTTTTTTCTGCTAAGACGATGGCAGTTGGGAACTGGGCGGCCGGGGCGAAAAAAAGGTTGAAAATCCGATAAATGTTAAAATAGGTAAACTTGCGCTGTGGAGCCTTT
>JAUWHT010000048.1 GCA_030605745.1 Pirellulales bacterium
TGCCGGCGGCTGCTAAACGTTTGGCGCCACGTGGACGCGGCTGCTAAACGCACACGTGTCATCATACCAAACGTTACTGCTTTTCACGAGTTGTCTTCTGCCGTGCCGAAGCGTCCGCCGAAACTGATCCTGGCTAGTCGATCGCCGCGTCGGGCCGAGTTGCTTGCCGCGGCAGGCTACCAGTTCGAGGTTCGTCCGCCGGCAGAGATGGCCGAGATGCTGGGGTGATTTGCGAAGCAGCACAGGCATCTTGCCTGTTCCCAGGCTGGAAGCCTGTACGACAGTCTTTGGGCGCACGAAAAAAGCCGCTCGGCGGCATATCTCTCCCCAAGCACACCGGCTGAGGTGTGCGTAATATGGAGAACTGCGCGGGAGCGGCTTTGGTCGGTACGTGCCGACTACCTGGCCACCATGTCTTTGAGGCTCTTCAGTGGCCGCACTTTGACCTTGTTGCTGGCCGGCCGTGCGGCGACGTCCATCAGTTCACCCGGCCGAAACGGGTTGGGAACATCCTTCTTGGCCGGCCGGGCCGGTATCCTTTTCTTCTCGATCTTCAGCAGACCGGGAATGGCAAAGACACCCGGGCCTCGGGGGCCGAGACTCCTTTTGATCTCGGCTGCCAACGCATCCATGACGGCGGCCACCTGCTTTCTGGTCAGGTCCGTCGCGTTGGCGATGCTGTTAAAGATCTCGGTCTTGGTCGGCGCTTTCTTCGCCTTGGCTACTTTCGCCATAACTTTTACCCTCCTTGTGAGGTTCCAGAGGTAACAATTTGTCCGTCCGACAAAGTGGACTCGATGATTAAAGTCATTTTGGCGAGAATTGCAACCCCGAAACCGGTCTAAACCCGAGAAAAAACGGGGAAAACGGCTGCGGAGCCCATTTTTTCCCTGTTTTTTGACCCTGCCGTGCAATTCTTCCAGACCTAACGGCCTTTTTCCGGTTAGAACAGGGCGGGTCAAACTGCCGCACCCCCCCCAGCAGACAGGTATTCCCTGGTGTTGGTCCGCGGCGCTTGCCAACTCGGGGGGTATCTTCTATGATAGGAAATTGTTTCCTTCAGAAACTTTCTACCGGCCAATTGCTACTAATGTGCGGACTGCATATGAAAGCTATATCGTTGGCACTCACCATCTTGGGTATGGTAGGGCCGATGGTTTCCTCGGCTCAGATCATCATGAGAATGGGGCCGGTCCAAGTCGGCGGCGCCAACCGGCCAGATTCAAACGGCGAGCTGGCCGAAAACGTATTCCTACCAGCCGAACGGACCGTGCTGCGCCGGCTGGCAACGGCCCGTGATCTGATCAAACAAAAGCGTTACGGCGAAGCCGTCCACTACCTGGGGGCCATCCTGGACGGTCCGGAAGACTATTTCTTTCAACCGGACAAGGATGGGCCAATCTACCGCAGCCTCAAGGTGGAAGCCCAGCGGTTGATCGGGCAGATGCCGCCGAGCGGTCACGAACTGTATCAACTCCAATTTGGCATGCGGGCAGAACGGACGCTCGCTGAAGTGGTTTCCACCGGCGATCCGGCTGGTCTGGCCGAGGTTTCGCGGCGTTTCTTTCATACCCGCTCCGGCTACGAAGCGACACTGTTGCTGGGAATCGACCATCTCGACCACGGCCGACCGTTGGCCGGGGCGCTTACTCTACAACGGCTACGGGTAGCTCTCCGCGGCGACGATCGGTTCGAGCCCACCTTGTCGCTGGCGCTGGCCACCTGTTGGATTCGGGCCGGTATGCCGGACAAGGCCGAGGACGTCCTACTGGGGCTGAAGAGGCAGAAAGGGGATCTTGCCATTCAGGTTGCCGGCAGGCGGGTGCCGCTGTTCAGCAACGACGGCGAAGCGCTGAGTTGGCTGGCCGAGTTGATCGGCCCGCAAGGTGTCGCTCACCCGGCAAAGGCCGACTGCTGGGCAATGTTCCGCGGCAATGCCTCGCGCAACGCGACGACCAGCGGCAGTCCTCCGCTGTTGAACGTCCGATGGCGAATTCCGGCCACCGATGACGCGGCACTACAAGGTATCTTGCGGCAGCTTCGTCAGATGTATGAGGACCAGGGCATTTCCACCTTGCCGGGGCTGCATCCGCTGGTCGTCGACGACGTGGTCCTGATGCGGACTTCGCGGGACCTATTGGCGGTCGACTTTGTAACCGGCAAGCGTCTGTGGGAAGTTCCGGAGGATGATGCCTTGGAAGAATCGCTCGGCAGCGCCGGTTTGGGGTCGCTGTTGCTGCGGTCACACTACTTCGCGGCTGTCTTGGGGTTCCGGATGTGGGACGACGCTGCTTACGGTACGATGAGCAGCGACGGCCGGTTGGTGTTCACCATCGAGGACTTGGGAATCGGGATCGGCGGCATCTCCCCGCAGCAAATGGTGATGGTGATCGGCGGGCGGGCCAGGGGCACCAAGGGACGCAAGACACACAATCGATTGGCCGCGCACGATATCCACACCGGCAAATTGAAGTGGCACCTCGGCGGCCCCGCCGATCAGTTCGCCTTGCGCGAAGCCGGAGCATTCTTTCTTGGTCCGCCGCTGCCGCTGATGGGGCGGCTCTACGTGCTGGCGGAGATCAACGGAGAAATCCGCCTGTTGGCGTTGGATGCCGAGACGGGCGATCTCTGCTGGTCGCAGCAACTGGCCGTCGTCTCGCGTAACATCCTCGCGGATCCGGTGCGCCGTCTGGCCGGGGCTTCACCTTCGTATGCCGAGGGGATCCTGGTTTGCCCCACGTCCGCCGGCGCGGTGGTGGCCGTCGATCTGGCCACTCGATCACTGTTGTGGGGTTATCGTTACCGCGTACTCAAGGCGCCTCGGCATCATGTGAATTTCGTCGCCTTGCGAATGGGGGGGCGTTCGGGACCGCTCGAGCGTTGGGTCGACGCCACGGCTTCCGTGGTGGATGGTTGCGTGTTGGTGACGCCGCCCGACTCGGATTCGCTGCATTGTCTGAACCTGATCGACGGCACGCCGCGGTGGACGTACCCCCGACAGGACGGCCTCTACGTAGCCTGCGCCCACCAGGGCAACGTGGTGCTGGTCGGCCGCCGGCAGGTACGGGCCCTTTCCCTGTCCGAAGTCGACACATCCAAAGTCAAAGCAGCCCAAACGACCGAAGGCAAAACTGAAAAGGAAGTGACAGTCACCAGACCGAAGCTGGCCTGGGGCGGCCGGACCGTGGAATTGCCCGAGGGCAGCACGCCCAGCGGCCGCGGGTTCTATGGCGGCGGCCATTACTTCATCCCGCTGAGCACTGCGGAAGTCGTTGCCGTCGACCTCCGCGCCGGCAAGGTGAGCCACGTGTCCAGGTCCCGCAAGGGTATCGTGCCGGGTAACCTGATCTGTTACAAGGGGAAGGTGCTCTCGCAGGGCTTCGACTCGCTGGATATTTTCTACCAGTTGGACACGGCCCGCCAGCAGGTGGATCGGCGGCTAGCCACAAAGGCCGACGACCCGGTAGCCCTGTCGCTTAAGGGCGAAATCCTCGCAGATGAGGGCAAGCAAGCTAAGGCCATCGCCTGTTTTCGCCGCGCCTACCAGCTCAGTGCCAACCCCAGAACCCGAAACCTGTTACGCGACGCGCTGCTAGACGGGCTGCGACTAGACTTTGCGACCCATCGCGACCGGGCGGAAGAGATCGAACGGCTGTTGGACGAACCCCAGCAGCGGGCGACCTACCTGCGGCTGATGGCGACCGGGCTGCGTCAAGCGGGTGAGCGGCGCGCGGCGCTGGATCATTACTTGAAACTGGTCGAACTCGATCAGGACCATTGCCAGTTGGAGGCCGTCAGTAAATCGCATTCGGTGCGCCGTGACCGGTGGATCCAAGTACAGTTGGCGGCGTTACGCCGCGAGGCCAACGAGGAGACGTTGGCGGCGATTGATCTGTCGATCGAAGATCGGCTGCAAACGGCCATCGATGCCCCCGGCGCCGACTCCTTGCGGCAGTTCCTCGCGTACTTCGGCAACCACCCGACCGCAGGCAAGGCCCGGCGCGAGTTGGTCCGCCGCCTTGGGGAGTCCGGCAGACTGCTTGAGGCCGAAATGCTGCTCTGGCCCGAGCAACGGTCGCCGGATCGGGCCACTGCCGGGGCGGCCGTGGCCGAATTGGCCGAATTGCTCCGCCGGGGAGAGCAGCCTGAGGACGCCGCCCTGTGCTACCGCCGGCTCGGCGAGGAGTTTTCAGATGTAGTCTGCCGGGGCGGGAAAACCGGAAAGGAACTCCTAGACGCGCTGCCCCACAACTGGCCCGTTGCCAAAGTGCTTCACCGCGACGTCCAATGGCCGGTGGGCAAGGTGGAAGTGGAGAAGAAGTCAATCAAGGCCTCGCGCAACAGCAGTTTCGGCCGGTATTCGTTGCCGTATCGAGGCAGCCGCGGCCCGTTCTTCGCCGATACGACGATCCGCTTCGACCAGAACCAGCGGATGATCCTGGGGCGTGATGGCTTGGGGATCCGGCAGTGGGAGGCCTCGCTGGTCGAGCCGGGCGTGCGGCGATATCGTCTGCCTTTCACTCAGGGCCTGACTCACGGGCGTGTCCACGGCCACCTTTTGTTGGTGTCGACGGGCTACAAGATCATGGCCGTGGACACATTGGACACCGGCCAGGACGGCAAGCGCAAACTGCTCTGGAGCCGCCAGGACCTGACCGATACAAGCCAGTACATGGCCCATTTTCGCCGGATCCCCATCCAGTTGGTCGCTCAGGTGCAGCATTTTAATCTGCTGTCCATGTCCAGGAACAGGCAGAATGCGTTGGGGCCGGTCACCAGCCGGCACGTCATCTTCCAGCGGCACCGGAACCTGGTGGCGGCCGACCCGCTCACTGGGGATATCCTCTGGGTTCGGCGCGACGTTCCGCCGGCACGCGCGCTGTGCGGCGATGATGAGTTCGTCTTTGTGCTTGTTAACGACCAGCCGCAGGCCATGGTCTTCCGGGCCTTGGACGGGGAACTGCTGGGAACGCGCAAGCTGCCGCCGCCCATCGAACCCATTCGCAGGCCCGACGGCACACAACAAATGTTCCCCTGCATCGCTCCCATCGGCCGGCAAGTCCTCGTTTGGCGTCAGGACGGCGGGCACCGAGTCTTGGAGTTGTTTGATCTTTGGGAACAACGTCTGGTGCGGCCCGCGCGGAAGTTCGCCGCCGGTGCGAAGGGTTGCTTGGTCGAGGACGAGGCGATGGGGGTGCTCGAGCCGGATGGGCATTTCGTGTTGTTGGCGCTGAGCGACGGCCGGACGATTGTCGATACGAAACTCGAGCTGGACGACTCCGTGACGGAGATTGTCGTGTTTCGCTCGGGCGATCAATACGTGCTGGTAACGCACAGTCTTAAGCCGAACAAACTCGGGATCCAGCGGCTACCCGGCGCCTTGTGTAAACCGATTGTCAACGGCAAGGTCTACTTGTTCGACCGCCTGGGCAATCCGCAGTGGCCGGGGCCGGTGACGATCGAACACCAACAGGTTTTGTTGGACCAGCCCGGCCGCCTGCCGGTGCTCACCTTCGCCTGCCAAATATACGATCGGACGAAGCAGGGCTCCACGCGGGTTCGAGTACGCGTTTTGTGCATCGATAAGCGGACCGGGCAGAAGGTCTTTGAAGACGTCTTTGACAATCCGACCAGCATGTTCGAGATTCGCGGCAATCCCCAAGCGAATACCGTCGAGGTGCGCCTGGATCGCAACATCGTCACGCTGACCTTCACCGACGAACAGTCCGGGTCTTCCGAGCCGGAGCAGCGGGCTACCGTCACGTGCGCCCTGTTGAAGGTCTTGTGGAAGGCTGCCGCCAGCGCGCAATTGGAGAAATAACAAGAGATAATATGTTGGTGCGGCAGTTGCACTGCCGCATCCCGTAGTTGCGACCGGAGATTCGGCAGGACAACTGCCGGACCAACGGTCGGACATTGCCACGGCCCACCTATGAAAATACGACCAGGACTGCTAATCATTTTACTGGCAGCGCTACTGCTGTCGATGGCCAATGCGGCAACCGCAGGAACGACTGCCGACGTCAGGCGGGTAACCGCGCGGGGTTTGCAGTGGCTGGCCTCCCGGCAGTCGCGGCTGGGACACTGGACGGCGAAGAACAGCCGATATCCTACCGCGATGACCGCCCTGGCCGGGATTGCCCTGCTGAGCGAAGGATCGACCACCACCCAGGGCAAATACGCGCCCAACATCCGTCGCGCGGTCGATTACCTGCTAAGCCGCAGCCGCAGCAATGGCCTGATTGGCGACCCGTTGACCGACGACCGCTACACGTACGGTCATGGGTTTTCCATGCTCTTTCTTTCTGAAGTCTTGGGTGAAGAGGAAGACGTCGACCGGCGCGAGCAATTGGTCGACGTGCTCAGCCGGGCGGTGGTGTTTACAGGCCGGGCCCAAACAGCAGCCGGAGGCTGGGGATACGTCAGTGCCAAGGACGGCGGTGGGTTCGACGAGGGCTCGACCACGATTACCCAGGTGCAGGGGCTGCGCGGGTGCCGCAACGCTGGAATCCCCGTCCCCAAGGAAATTGTCGACAAGGCAATCCAATACATCAAGAACTGCACTACGCCTGAGGGCGGAGTACGATACAACTCGAAAGGCGGCGGCGGCGGCCGCCCGGCTATCACCGCCGCGGCCATCGCCTGTCTGTTCAACGCCGGCGACTACGACAGCCAGTACGTGCCGAAGATCATGAAATACTGCAAGAGGAACCTGTTGAACATCTCCAACCGGGGCTTCGGCCATTGGCATTACGCACATTACTACTTCGCCCAGGTTATGTACCGCGAGGGCGGAAAACAGTGGGAAGACTACCGCGATAAGATCTACGCTCGGATCATCTCAGAGGCCGCCTCCAACGGGTCCTGGAGCCAGGGGCATGTCGGGGCGGTCTATACCACGTCGATCAACCTAACCATCCTGCAATTGCCATACGGGATGTCGCCGATTTACCAACGTTGAACGCCCACATGCACGAGGTTTAGGGCCCGCGCAAAAATAACTTGATCAATTGGGTGGCACGCCCTGAGGAACGAAGGGCGTGTTGAGCCGGGCGCCCACGCTCTTCGCTGTGCTCAGGGACGTGCCACCCTCGCTCAAACTTGTACAGGTTTAGCCATCACCACCCTGAACACGACGGAACACACAATGACCGAAGAAGTACTTACCACCCAGGACGCTGTAGCCATCGAGAAGTTGGGCAGCGCGCGGCGGAAGATCATGGACCAACTGGCCCAGGTGATCGTTGGCCAGACACACGTGATCGACGAGTTGTTGATATCACTGTTTAGCCGTGGGCACTGCCTGCTGGAGGGTGTGCCCGGGCTGGCCAAGACGCTGATGATCAGCACGCTCAGCCGCACGCTGAATCTCAGCTTCAGCCGCATCCAGTTTACTCCCGACCTGATGCCGGCCGATATCACCGGAACCGATGTGATCGAGGAGAACCGCACGACCGGCAGCCGGGACTTCCGCTTCCTGGAGGGCCCGCTGTTCAGCAACATTATCCTGGCGGACGAAATCAACCGCACGCCGCCGAAGACTCAGGCCGCCTTGTTGGAAGCGATGCAGGAGCGGCAGGTAACCGTCGGCCGGGTACGGCACCCGCTGTCCGACCCGTTCTTCGTGCTGGCCACCCAAAACCCGATCGAGCAGGAGGGTACTTATCCGCTGCCCGAGGCCCAGCAGGACCGCTTCATGTTCAAGGTGTTCGTCAACTACCCGAACTTCGACGAGGAGTTCGAGGTTGCCCGCCGCACGACCACTACGCTGAGCGATTCGGTGGAACCGGTGATGACGGGCGAAGAGATACTCGACTTGCAACGGATCGTCCGCGAGGTGCCGGTCTCGGACCACTTGATCCGCTACACGCTGTCGCTGGTCCGGCAGACGCGCGTGCAGGAGCCGGGCGTACCCGATTTTGTGCGGGAGCAGCTCAGTTGGGGAGCGGGTCCGCGGGCGGTGCAGTTCTTGATTCTCGGGGCCAAGGCCCGGGCACTGCTGGGCGGCCGAACCTACGTGACCTGCGAGGACATCCAGGCTCTGGCCAAGCCGGTGTTGCGTCACCGGCTGGTGCTGAGCTTTACCGCCGAAAGCGAAGGCGTAACGGCCGAGGACCTGGTCGAACAGATCCTTTCGATCACCCCCACCAAAGAAGACGAACTGACAGGCAATGCCCGATTCCAAAAGATTTTTGCATCCTGAAACGCTCAGACGGATTGCACGGCTGGACCTGCGTGCCCGGCACGTGGTCGAGGGCTTCCTGGCCGGCATGCACCGCAGCTCGCACTTCGGCCAATCCGTCGAATTCCTCCAGCACCGCGAGTACGCCTGGGGCGACGACCTGCGGTACGTCGACTGGAAGGTCTGGGCGAAGCAGGACCGGTTCTACGTGAAGCAGTTTGAGGAAGACACGAACCTCCGCTGCACGCTGCTGTGCGACGTTTCGGCCAGCATGCGCTACGGCTCCCAGGCGATGAACAAGTACGAGTACGGCTGCACAATTGCGGTCAGCCTGGCGTACCTGTTGCTCCGCCAGCAGGACGCGGTCGGCTGTGTCGCCTTCGACGATTCGACCCGCATGATTGTCCCACTGCGAACCAGGCGAAACCATCTGGATTCGATCATCCGGGCACTCAACGTGAGCGAGCCGGAGAACAAGACCGAGATGTACCAGATTCTGCAAAAGGTGGCCGAGACCTATCCGCGCCGCGGGCTGGTGGTATTGGTCTCCGATCTGCTGGTGGGTCGGGAGGGACTGTTCCGGGGACTAAAGCTGTTGCGAAGCCGCGGCCATGACGTGATGGTTTTCCACGTGATGGACGACGACGAGTTGGATTTCCCCTTCACCGGCCCCACGCGCTTCGAGGGGCTCGAACTGCCGGAGCATCTCCGCTGCAATCCCCGGGCGTTGCGCGAGGGGTACCTGGCTTCGCTGAGCAGCTACCTGGAAGAGGTCCGCCGCGGCTGCGTGCGAAACAACGTTGATTATTCCTTGCTGCGGACCAGCGAGCCGCTCAGCGCAGTCTTGGCCGCTTATCTGAGCAACCGGTTGGGCAGGCATCATAGGAATTGAAAATTGCGTAACATTTCAGCCATCAGAAGTTTTCGTTGATTCTTGCGGTCGCAATAGCCGGGGGGCAACGCCCCGCGGTGATGCACCCGCGACGCGTTGCGTCCCGGCTATTACAGTAATCTGTGTGGGTGTGACAATTGGCGATGGATCAATGTCGAATATCGAACAAGGAATGTCGAATGATGAAGTAACTCGGGAGGTTCGCGGTTGACTGAAGACTGAACGCTTGGTGCCGCGCCGTTCGTACTTCAACATTCCTTGTTCGACATTCGATATTCCGTTGAAGATTGAAGACCGGCCATGCCTGCTTTTGTCCATTATCCGCTGCTTTGGGGTCTGCTGCTGGTCGGCGTGCCGGTGGTAATCCACCTGATCAACATGCTGCGTCACCGGCGTGTGCAGTGGGCGGCGATGGAGTTCTTGCTGCAAAGCCAGAAGAAGAACCGCACTTGGATCATGCTCAAGCAGCTTTTGCTGCTGCTATTGAGGATGCTCGCGGTGGCCGTGGTTGTGTTGATTGTGGCCGGGCCGCTGCTGCGGAACCAGTTCGGCAACCTGCTGGGCAGCACGAAGACACACCATATTGTGCTGTTGGACGACAGTTTTTCTATGTCCGACCGCTGGGCCGACAGCAGCGCGTTTGGCGAGGCCAAGCTGGTAATTCAGCGGATCGGCACGGAGGCCGCCCGACAGCGACAGCCGCAGACGTTCACGTTGTTGCGTTTCTCGCGGGTTGCACGGATCGACCGCGGCACACAGCCGGACCTGCTCGAAGAGCCGGTCGACACCGGTTTCTCCAGCAAGCTGGATGAAATGTTCCGCGAGATCGAGGTCTCGCAGACTTCCGCCGGCCCGACTGCCGCGCTGGATGCAATCGGCCAGTTGCTGGGCGAGTCTGCCGACGAGCGGCGGATCGTGTACCTGATTTCCGATTTCCGCGCCCGCCAGTGGGACGATCCGACCGACCTGCAAGAGCAACTGCTGCAATTGAACGAGGCGGATGCGGAGGTCCACCTGATCAACTGCGTGGACCGGGCGAGGCCGAACCTGGCGATCACGTCGCTGCGGGCGGCCGAGGGGATTCGCGCCGCCGGTGTGCCGCTGTTGATGGAAGTAACCGTACAGAACTTCGGCACTACCACGGCCAAGGAGGTGTCGGTCTTGCTGGAGGAAGACGGTCACAGCCGGCCCGGGACAAGAATTGCCGAGATTCCGCCGGGCCGGGCGGTGATGGATCGATTCCTGGTCCACTTCCACACGGCCGGAGAACATCAGATGACCGCCCGGCTGGAAAGCGACGCGGTGGCGGCGGACAATGTCCGCTACCATGCGCTCAGTTTCCCGGTCGACGTGCCCGTGCTGATGATCGACGGCAGCCCGGACGCCCGGGACGCCCGCTTCCTGAGCATCGCGTCGGCCCCCGGTGGACCGGTCCGCACCGGCATCAACCCGCAGATCGAGACCCCGCGGTACTTGAGCCTCAATCCGCTTGCACAGCACCACACGATCAACCTGCTGAACATCGAGCGAATGGACCGCTCGGCGGTCGAGGCGTTGGAGCAATACATTTCGGCCGGGGGCGGGGTTAGCATCTTCCTGGGCGAGCGGTGCCGCAGTCAGTTTATCAATGATGAACTGTATCGCCACGGCAAGGGTTTCTTTCCCTTGCCGGTGGTCGGCCAGACGGAGCTGCTGGTCGACCGGCTGGAAAAGGCGCCGGACCTTCAGGTCGGCGACCACCCGATCTTCCGACGAGCGGCCGACGAGCGGTTCGGCTTTATCAAGACTGTGATTGTCCAGCGTTACTTTGCGGCGCCCGACGGCTGGAAACCCGAGGCCGACTCTACGATCCGGGTAATTGCCCGGCTGCGCAACGGCGCCCCGTTGGTGGTCGAGCGTCGTTTCGGGGAGGGTCGCGTGGTGGCGTTTCTAACGACGGCAGCGCCAGCGTGGAACAACTGGGCGCGGAACCCCAGCTTCGTGGTGGCGATGCAGGATATGCAGGCCTACCTGTCGCGTCGCGGGCCGAGCGAGGTTTCGCGCGTGGTGGGCTCGAAATTGGAACTGGAACTCGACCCGGACCAATACCAGCCGCAAGTACGCTTTATGAAGCCAGCCGAATACGCCGCACCGCCGGCCACCATCGACGCGGCGCCCACGGCCGACGGGTCACTGGCCGCCGAGCTTGCAGAGACCGACACCAGTGGGATCTACGAAGCCCGGCTGACCACCACCAACGGAACATCCGAGGTTCGCCGCTATGCGTATAACGTCGAGGCGGAAGAGGGCAACCTGAAGGCCCTTTTGGGCCCCCAGTTGGCAGCCCGGCTCAGCGGGGTCAAGTACGAGTACAGGCAGGCCGTTGCGTTCCAATACACGGTGAGCGAATTGGCCGGATACAACATGAGCGAATGGCTGTTGTATCTGTTGGTGTTGCTGCTGATCGGCGAACAGATTCTGGCCTACTCGGCCAGCTACCATCCGCCGGCGCGTTCGAGAACCTTGAGGAATGCAGTATTCGCGTGATTCTCGCGGGGCCAATAGCCGGGGGACAACGTCCCGCGGGTGCATCACTGTGACGCGTTGCGCGAACGGCTATTATCTATTTCTGTACGAAAGTCACTGCAAACGGTTAAAGTGTTACGCAATTGTAAGTTGGCAAATGTAAGGTAGCACATGCAGGAATGTGAAGTTATTCTTGGACAAGTCCTGACCTGCTGGCTGTTGTTTGGCCAAGCCGAAGGCGTCGTGCGCACCACGTTCGAGTGGGGACGCATCCAGCAGAACGCCGACTGGATCCTGCCGATCGGCGTGTGCGTGGGGCTAATGCTGTTTGTCCGCGTCATGTATCACCGCGACGCGGTCGAATTGCACCCGCTGTTGGGATGGTTCCTTAGCGCGCTTCGAACGGCGACTTTCCTCGGCCTGCTGATCCTTTATCTTCAGCCACAGTGGCGGACGGAGCAGGAGAAAGTCATCAATTCCAAGGCCCTGATATTGGTCGATACAAGTATGAGCATGGGGCTGGCCGACGGCGAGTCTACCACCGGCGGCGGGAAAAGCCGGATCCAGCAAGTGGCGACCGCGCTCGAGCAAACCGACCTGCTCAAACAACTCCGCAAAACACACGACGTCGTCGTAATGCAGTTTAGCGAGAATCTCGACCGCGACCGGGTGCACTCGTTCGGCAAGATCGAGCAGGACTCGGCTGCGGCCAATGAGGTCGATTGGCACAAATCCCTCGCGCTCTGCGGCACGACAACCGGGCTGGGCCTGGCATTGCAACAATTGATCGACGAGGCGAGCGGCTCGCCGGTGTCGGGGATTATCGTGTTTACCGACGGCGGGCAAAATGCGGGCATCGCGCCGGAAGTGGCGGCCGAGCTTGCCAAGCGGGCCGGTCTGCCCATCTTTCCGGTCGGCGTCGGGTCCGACAAGCTGCCGGCGAACGTGCGGCTGAGCGACCTGGCCGCTCCGACGCGGGCGTATCCGGGCGATAGCTATACGGTGACCGGCTTCATCCAAGCCCAGGAACTGGCCGGGCAGGTGGTCGAGGTGCAGTTGCTCTCGCGCGAGTCGACCGCCGGGGCCGCCTCAGAGCCCGGCACCGGGCAGATCGAGCAACGACGGCAGGTCACCCTCGGCAGCGACGGCGAAGTGCTGCCGGTGAAGTTCGAGTTGACTCCCGAGAAAACCGGCCGGCGCACGCTCTGCTTCCGCGTCGAGACCCCTCGGCTCGATCGCAATCCGGACGATAACTTCCGCGAGGTGGACGTCGAAGTCGTGGATCGCAAGAACCGCGTGTTGCTGCTGGCCGGTGGACCGACGCGCGAATACCGCTTTCTGCGCACCTTGCTCTACCGCGACCGCTCGACCACGGTGGACGTTCTTTTGCAGGCCGCCCGGCCCGGTATCTCCCAGGAAGCCGACAACCTGCTGGACGACTTCCCGGCTACTCGCGAGGAAATGTTCGAGTACGATTGCCTGGTGGCGTTCGACCCCGACTGGCAGGCCCTCAGTGCGGCCCAGGTGGACCTGTTGGAGACCTGGGTTGCCGAGCAAGGCGGCGGCCTGATCCTAATTGCCGGACCGGTGCTGACCGGCAATACGATCGGCGGCTGGGTGGAGGACCCGGCTATGGCCGGTATTCGGGCGCTTTATCCGGTCGAGTTCCACCGTCGCTTTTCGGTATTGGAACAGGGCATGTACACGGCCGAGGAGCCCTGGCCGCTGGAGTTCACCCGCGAGGGACTGGAGGCCGAGTTCCTCTGGCTCTGCGACACGGCAGCGGCCAGCCGGCAGGCGTGGGCGGGCTTCGAGGGCGTGTACAGCCATTGTCCCGTGCGGGGCCCCAAACCGGGAGCCACCGTGCTGGGGCGATTCTCCGATCCGAGAACCGGCGGCGATGAGCAACCGGTCTTCTTTGCCGGCCAGTTTTACGGCTCGGGACGTGTGTTCTTCATCGGCAGCGGCGAAATGTGGCGGCTGCGGAAAGTCGACGAAACCTATTTCGAACAGTTCTACACCAAGCTCATCCGCCACGTCTCGCAAAGCCGGCTGCTGCGGGGGTCCAGCCGCGGGGTGTTGCTGGTCGGGCAAGATCGGTACCTGTTGGGCGGTACGGTAGAGATTCGAGCCCAACTGACCAACGCCCGGCTTGAACCGCTGGGCGCGCCAAGTGTCAACCTGAAGGTCGTTCTGCCCGACGGCACCGTACAGACCGTCAAGTTGCAGCCCGATCCCGGCCGCGAGGGAACTTACTGCGGTCGGTTCCCGGTGCTGGAAGAGGGTTCCTACCGGCTCGAGTTGCCGGTGCCCGAAAGCGATAACGAACGCCTCAGCCGACGCATCCAAGTCAAAGTACCCGACCTGGAACGCGAAAACCCCCGACGCAACGACGCCCTGCTCAGTCGGATCGCCAAGAGCACCGGCGGAAAGTATTACGTCGGCTTGGAAAAGGTTTTCGATACCAGCGACGAGGAGTGTATTGTCAAACGATTTAAGGACCGGACCAAGACCATCATCCTCACCGCCGCCCCCAACCCGTTGTGGGAACAAACCTGGCTGCGGTGGATGATGTTAATCCTGTGCGGCCTGTTATGTTTCGAGTGGTTGATAAGACGATTAGTTAAGCTAGCGTAACGCCGGCTATGTTGTACACTGTTGGGGTACACTGTTGGGGTGGCAGTTTAACTGCTACCCTAACAGCGGAGTACTGGTTTTTGCAACAGTCACGATGTACCAATAGCCGGCGGCTAACAGCCGCCGGGTGCGCCCGCGGGACGTTGTCCCCCGGCTATTGCTGTGATTTGTTGCGTAAGGCGCAAGATGACTACAACCAGCATTGAAACCCGACCGCAGCTCGCCCCGTCCATCCGGGCATTGCTGGAAGCCCTGCGCGGACGGATCCGGCGGTACGTCTGGCTGGAAGGCCTCGCCTCGGGCGTGGCGTGGTTGGGGGTCGCATTCTGGGGTAGCTTGATGATCGACTGGTTCTTCGAGCCGTCGCCGGCCGTCCGCGCGACGATGTTGCTGGGCGTTCTGCTGGTCTTCGGCGGCGTGCTGCTTAGCCTGATCGGCCGCCGTGCCTTCGTCCGGCTCAGTGACGGCAACATGGCCACGCTGCTGGAGCGGCGCTTCAAGGAGTTCAACGACAGCTTGCTGACCGCTGTCCTGCTTACTGGCCGCAAGGTGGACCCGGCCGAGTGCAACCAGCAGATGTTGGCCCGGGCTTGTCGCCAGGCTGGAGAGCGGGTCGTTGGGGTCAAATTGCAGGAGGTCTTCGATCCGGTCCCCCTGCGACGGAGTATAACCGCCGCGGTGCTGCTTGTGGCCACGATCGTGGCGTTCGGCCTGCTTGCTCCAGAGGCGCTAGGCACCTGGGCCCGCCGCAGCCTGTTGCTCTCCGCCGAGCTATGGCCTCGCAAGACCCGCCTGCTGGTCGATGGATTCGAGGGCGGTGCCCGGAAGGTCGCTCGCGGCGCCGATTTTGAACTGATTGCCAAGGCCGACACCCGCTGGCCGGTTGTGCCCCAGGTGGTCCAGGTCCGTTACCGGACCGAGGGTGGCGCCCGGGACCGTCGGACAATGAACCGCCTGGGTGCCGCCCGGGGGGCCGACGACCACTTCCAGGAATATTCTTACACATTCCAGGCAGTCCTGGCGCCGATCACGTTCGATGTCGTCGGAGGTGACGCTCGCGTAGACGATCTGCGGATCGAGGTGGTGGAGAGCCCCACCGTGGTCGAGATGACGCTCGAGTGCGAGTTTTCCCCGTACATGCATCGCGCGCCGCGGACCTTGCTCGTCTCCGGCGTCACCCAAATCCCCTTGGGCACACAGGTGACCGTCGTATCGACGACGAATAAGGACCTGGTCAAGGTGCAGGTGGATTCGGTGCTCGAGGAGACGTCGCTGCCGCGAAAGGTGCTCGATTCGAGCGAACTGGCGGCCGATCCCCGCCGGTTCCGGTACACGATTGCATCCCTGGATAGGGACACCACGTTGTTGTTCACGCTTTTTGACACCGACGGGATCAGCAGCCGCGAGCCGGTCCGGCTGGCGCTGGCCACGATTGCCGACGCGCCGCCGCAGTTGGCCGTTAGGCTCAGCGGGATCGGCTCGGCAGTCACTCCCCGGGCACGGCTGCCGGTGGTCGGCCAGATCAGCGACGACTACGGCATCGACAAGGTCTGGTTCGAGCACACCATCGACCAGACCAAACCGGGCACCCACGCGGTTGCCGCCCCGCCCAGCCACCCGAGCAACCTCGAACTCGAAAATGCCGGGCTGGAGGTCCGCGATCTGGGACTGACGCCGGGCCAGAAGCTGCTGGTGTGTCTGAAGGCGAGCGACCTGTACGACCTGGGCGAGGCACCCAACGAGGGCACCAGCGAGCGGTGGCTGTTGGACGTCGTCACGCCTGAGCAATTGCGTGCAATACTGGTTGCCCGCGAACTCGTGCTGCGGCAGAGGTTCGAGGTAATCATCCGTGAAGTAACCGAGACGCGCGACCTGCTGCTTGGAATCGACTTCGACAGCCTCGACCCGGACAATGAAGCCGGCGAGGAAACCGACGAAAAGACCGACGACAAAGAGGTTGACCAGCAGAAGATAGACGACGGATCTGAGCCAGGTGATGAGCCGGGGGACGAAAGGCCGGAAAAACTCCCACCCGAGCGACGAGCGGTCCTGCGGACCTTGCGCGTGGAACGCGCGCTGCAAAATAGCCGCAAGAATGCCCACGAAACCCAGGGAGTGGCCGATGCCTTCACCGACATCCGCCTGCAATTGATTAACAACCGGATCGATATCGAGGAGTTGAATATCCGGCTGAAGCAGGGCATCGCCGACCCGCTGAACCAAATCGCGCAGCAAATGTTCCCCGAACTGGCCCGCCGCATTGAGCGGCTCCAGGCCCGGTTGAACGACAAGAAGCTCAGCCCCAGACATCGCGACCTTGCCCGCGAGCAGGCCGGCGCCATCCTGCTGGCGATGCAGCGGGTGCTGGACCGGATGGTCGAATTGGAGGACTTCAACGAAGCGCTGGCCTTGCTCCGCACGATCATCGGACTGCAAGAGAAGCTTAGCGAACAGACCAAACAGCGGCGAAAACAAAAAATCCGCCTACTCTTGGAGGACTAGACATGGTAGTCAGAACCCGACTCCCCGTAGCGGCCTGCCTCTGTTGGCTGACGATCGTTCTTTCGGCCGGCCCACTGTTGGCCCAGCCGAATCCGCAGCAGCCCGAAGAACCCAACGCCAAACAGAAGGACCAGGCGTCCGACCAGGACGAGAGCAGCCCGACCGACAGGCTCGCGTTGGAGGAACAGCGAATCGCCGAGAGGTTTCAACACCTCCAGCAGGTGCTGCTTCGGATGGCCGAGCTGACCGCGGCAACCGATCCCCGCCGGGCCGCGCTGTTGAAAAAGGCATTCCAGCAAAGCGAGGAGCAGTTCATCAACAAACAGTTCGAAATGTTGGTCAGTACGCTGAAGAAGGACCGGCTCGCCGATGCCGTCGAAAGACAAACAGATCTCGACCGAGACCTGCGCGCCTTGCTGAAACTGCTGCTCAGCGAGAATCGCGCCAGACGAATCGAAGCCGAAAAGGCGCGCATCCGACGCTATCTGAAAATCCTCAACCGCATCATCAAGCAACAAAAAGACGTCCAGGGCCGAACCGCCGGTGGTGGCAACCCTAAAGGCCTATCCGGAGAGCAAGGAAGGCTAGCCAAGAAAACAGGCGAGTTGGCCAAGGATATCAAGCAAAACGAAGAAGAAGAAGGTGAAGGAAAGGGGAAAGGCGAAGGAGAAGGGCAGGGACAAGGACAGGGGCAGGGCGAGCAGCAGGAGCAGGGCCAAAATCCGGTCCGGAAGCGACTCGAGGCTGCCCAGCAGCGGATGAAGGAGGCCCAGGAAAAACTCGATAAGACCCAGCGCGAAGGCGCTGTTGACAAGCAGGAAGAAGCGATCCGCGAGTTGGAACAGGCCAAGGCCGAGTTGGAAGAGATTCTCCGCCAGCTTCGTGAGGAAGAGATCGAGCGGATTCTGGCAATGCTCGAAGCCCGGTTCCACAAGATGCTCCAGTTGCAGCGAGTCGTGTACGAAGGTACCGTACGATTGGACAAGGTCCCCAAGCCTCAGCGGTCGCACAGCCACGAGATCGAGGCCCGCCGCCTGAGCAGCAAGGAAACCAAGATACTTGTCGAGGCCGACAAGGCCCTGTTGCTGCTGCGTGAAGACGGCACCGCCGTGGCCTTTCCCGAGGCCGTCGAGCAGATGCGAGAGGATATGCAGCAGGTGGTTCTCCGTCTGGCTCGGGCTAAGGTCGGCCAGATTACCCAGGCCATCGAAGAGGACATCATCGCCGCGCTGGAAGAGATGATCGAAGCGTTGAAAAAGGCTCAGAAAGACATGAAAGGCAAGAAACCATGTCCATGTGCGTGTAAGTGTAAACCGCCGCTGATCGACACGCTGGCGGAGTTGAAGATGATTCGGGCGTTACAGATGCGCGTAAACCGTCGTACCCAGCGGTACTCGAAACTGATCGAAGGCGAGCAGGCTGAGAGCGCCGAGTTGATCGATGCCTTGCAGCGGCTTGCCGAACGTGAACAGCGGATTCACCGGGTTACCCAAGACCTCGAAATGGGGAGAAACAAATGACCGGCGTCAAGACTAGGAGACAACTCGGTTTTCGGATAGTCTCTAAGCTGACCGTGTTCTCGGTGGCCGTCGCTTTGCTTGGCGTGGCGGTCGGCACCGTATATTGTCAGTCATCCGACACCCCGTCGAAGCCGCTCGCGTGGCAACCACCCGCATTGGAAGATGTCAAGGCCCAGGTCTTTGTGTGGCTCGAAGAGAACAAGGCCGACGAGCCGACCCGTGCCCGGGCGGTGGAACTCTGGTCGGACCTGTCCGGGCAGCCGGCCGGTGCCGAGCTGCTAGCCCGCCTGGCCGGCACCTTCGCACTGATCGACGAAAGGGCCGGCAAACTGATCCAACTCTGCTCGGAACCTAAGAGCCACCTGCTGTTGCCCAGCCAGACCTGGCTAACAGAGGAAAAGGCGCCGCCGCTTCTGGCCGACAACATGCGTCTGCTGTACGGTCGGTGGCTTGTCCACCATGCGTTGTACGACGAATCGCTCGAACAGCTCGGCGGGCTCCAGCCCGACGACGTAGTCGCACCTGCCTTGCTGCTGTTCTACCAGGGCGTGGCTCACCATAGCCTGCTGCACAAGGAGGAAGGTCTGCGAGCGATGGAACGGCTGATCGACGGGGCCGAAGGGAGTCCCCGGCGCTACATTGCCGTTGCCCGGCTGATGCAGCAGGACCTGGAGGGACTGAAGAACGACACGCTGGACCACATCACCCGGCGGATGGACGACATTCGACGCCGTCTGGACCTGGGGCGCGCCGGCAAGAAGGTCCGCAAGATCGAGGACGGCGTGATCGAGTCGCTCGACAAGCTGATCAAGAAGCTCGAGGAGCAACAAGCGGCAGCAGCGGCCGGCAGCGGCAGTATCCAGTCCAGCAACCCGGCTTCCGACAGCCAAATCATGGGCGGCAAGGGCCGCGGGGAGGTGACCAAGCGGAACATCGGCTCCGAGAGCGGCTGGGGGGACCTGCCGCCGAAACAACGTGAAGAAGCCCTACAGCAGATCGGCCGCCAGTTCCCCTCCCACTATCGCGACGTCATTGAGCAATACTTTCGTAGGCTCGCAAGCGAAGAATGAAGAGGGGAGAGTGAAGAGTGGAGAGTGGAAAGTGTTTGTTGGTGCGGCAGGCTAAACTGGACTGCGACGCAATTTGCAACTGTCAATTTTCAATTTTCAATTTCCTTACAACCCGACTTACCCATGCTCTCACAACTACTTGCCGTTATGTTGACCGCTACGGGGCCGACGTTCGAGGTTCAGACCGTCGACGGTCGCATCGTGGTCGGGTCAATTGAGGCGCTGAACACCGACCAGATAACGATCCTCACATCCGACGGACCCGTGTCGCTTGGGACCGACAAGCTGATGGTGCTTTCCCCCAAGCAGAAGCCTGCGGCGGTGAACCAGGACCCCTGCGCCTGGATCGATCTGATCGACGGCTCGTCGTTGGTCGCTCGGGACTACTTGGTTGCCGAGGGTCTGGCGCGGATCACTCTTTTCAATGATCAGGTGCTCGAGTTATCTACTACCGGCATCTTCTCGGTGCGGCTTAAGCCGCACAGTGAGGCAGTCGCCGCCGAGTGGTCGCGGATGCTCGAGATGCAGATCGACAACGATCTGTTGGTCGTGCGCAGCGACGGGATGTTGGATTACCACAAGGGCGTGCTGCGAGACGTGACCGGCAAGGTGGTGCAATTCGATCTGGAGGGCGACATCCTGCCGGTGAAACGGTTCAAGGTGCACGGGCTGGTGTATCATCAGCCCCCCGGCGGCGAGTTGCCCGAGGCCGTCTGCTGCATCGCCGATGTGTTCGGCTCGCGGTGGTCGGTCAACTTGCTCTCCCTTTCGGACGAGCTTCAGTGGACTACGCCCAGTGGTCTGACCGTAACACAACCGCTGGCATCGCTCGCCCGGATCGATTTCTCCGCCAATAAGGTCCTCTTTCTAAGCGACCTGGAACCTCAATCGATCACCTGGACGCCGCATTTCGGCAGCGACCGGGACCTGCCGTTGCTCGGGCGGTTCTTTGCCCTGCGTGAGGACACTAACCTGCAATCAAACCCGCTGCGACTCGACGGACAGCAATACGACAAGGGCCTGGCGCTGCATAGCCGGACCAAAGTGGTCTACCGTCTGCCCGGCCGGTTTCGCCGGTTCCAGGCCATCGTGGGCATTGACGACGACGTCCGCCCTAATGGCGATGTCTGCCTGGTGATCTACGGCGACGATCGGGTATTGCTGGAAACCACCGTCACCGGTACCGATCCAGCCAGGTCGATCGACCTGGAACTGACCGGGGTCCGCCGGCTGGGTATCCTGGTCGATTTCGGCGAGAAGCTCGACGTGGCCGATCACCTCGACCTGTGCAATGCTAGGATTATCAAATGAAGCGTGCGTTCATCCTGGGTATCGCGACCGCATTGACGAGCCTGCCCGCTTGGACACAGGCGGGATCGTCGCCGTCAGAGACGCCTCCCGCCTCCCGCCTACCGCCTACCACAGTGCTCAAGGCTGAGGACGAGCGGGTCGCGGTGATCGATAAGGCCAAGGACTCGGTGCTGGCCGTCTTTGCCTCGACCGGCAAGGGCGGCGGCTCCGGAGTGGTCATCACCGCGGACGGGTACGCACTTAGCAACTTCCACGTCGCCAGGCCCTGCGGCAATGCAATGAAGTGCGGCATGGCCGACGGACAGCTCTACGACGCAGTCATCGTCGGCATCGATCCGACCGGCGACGTGGCGCTGATCAAGCTCTTCGGCCGTGACGACTTCCCACACGCCGAGCTGGCTAATAGCGACCAGGTTCGGGTCGGCGACTGGTGCTTCGCCATGGGCAACCCGTTCATGTTATCCACCGACTTCCAGCCGACGGTCACCTATGGGATTGTCTCCGGAGTACACCGCTACCAGTATCCGTCCGGAACGCTGCTGGAATACGCTGATTGCATTCAGATCGACGCGTCGATCAATCCGGGCAATTCGGGCGGGCCGCTGTTTGACGCCGAGGGCCGACTGATCGGGATCAACGGCCGGGGCTCGTTCGAGAAGCGGGGTCGGGTCAACGTGGGCGTGGCATTCGCCATCTCGATCAACCAGATCAAGAACTTCCTCGGATACCTACGCAGCGGACGCATCGTCGATCATGCCACGCTCGGCGCCCGGGTCGGCTCCGACGAAGAAGGCCGCGTGGTGGTCACCGACATCCTCGACAACTCTGATGCCTACCGCCGGGGACTCCACTACGACGACGAGATTGTCAGCTTCGGCGGTCGACCGATCTCCACTGCCAACGGTTTTAAGAACGTGCTGGGGATCTATCCAAAGGGGTGGCGAATCCCGCTGAGTTTCCGCCAAGGCGGCAAGCGATACGACGTCCTGGTCCGGCTTCGGGGCGTGCATGGCAAAGAGGAGTTGATCAAGAAGACCAAGGCCCGTCCGCGGGTAGTACCCATGCCGATCCCCAAACCGGGTGAGAAACCAAAGAAGGTGCAACCGAAACCCGACAGAAGACCCATACCGACAGATCGTATAAAAAAAACTGTCCGCCCCAAGCCGCCCATGCCCGAGGTGGTCAAGAAGCATTTCCAGGCCAAGCGGGGCTACGCCAACTTCTACTTCAACAGGCTGAACCGGGACCGCGTGTGGAAGGCCTGGATCGCCCAGGGCGATTTCGCCGGGCTGCGCGGCACCTGGACGCTCTCCGGCCAGTTGGAGCAGGGCGGCGGAGAGTTCCAGTTCCAGCTTAGTGACGCCGACGGCCTGCTGAAGCTGCCGGCCGGCGAGGCAACGTGGACGGCCACCGACGATTACAGTTCGTCGCTGTCCCCGCCCCACAGCGGCGGGCTGCTGCCGGCGCTAAGTCTGTGGCGGCGACTGGCCGTCGAGGGTCCCGACCGATTCGGCGATGTTACCTACCTGGGCCTGGTCCCGCTGGCAGGGCACGAAGGGCTCGTCGACGTGCTGGTCGGCCTGCATAAGGGCGTCGAATGCCACTTCCTGTTCGACCCTGTGGAAGGCCACCTGTTGGCAATCGAGATGTTTCCCGACGAGGACGTCGATCCGTGCGAGATCTACTTCTCGGAATATCGCCAACTCGACGGCCGCTTCCTGCCGGGGCGGATGGAAGTCCATGTCGGAGACGACCTTTACGGGGTTTTTAGATTCGATGAGTTCGAGTTTGAGAAGTAACATGGGAACGAACGATTGCAATTTGCAATTGTCAATTTGCAATGTCCTTCTCGCTGCAACGGCGGTAATCGCTTCTGCCGAGGCCGCCCGCGCCGCCGGTACGTCTATCGCCCAGGTAATCGACGGAGTGCAACCCAAGATCGTCAAGATCTACGGCGCAGGGGGGTTCCGCGGCATGGAAGCATATCAAAGCGGAATGTTGGTTTCCTCCGAGGGCCACATCCTCACCGTGTTCAGCTACGTGCTGGACACCGAGTACATCACCACCACGCTGGACGACGGGCGGAAGTTCGATGCCAAACTGTTGGGCGCCGATCCCCGGCTGGAGGTGGCCCTGCTGAAGATCGACGCCGCCGAACTGCCGTACTTCGACTTGCAGCAGGCCATCGAGGTCGAAGAGGGTGCGCGGGTGTTGGCGCTCAGTAACCTGTTTGGCGTGGCCACCGGCGACGAGCCTGCCAGCGTGCAGCACGGCGTCGTCTCGGTCAAGACGAACCTGACGGCACGCCGCGGCGTGTTTGAGACCACGTACCGCGGGCCGGTCTACGTGCTGGACGCGATGACCAATAATCCGGGCGCCGCCGGCGGCGCGCTGATAACCCGACGTGGAGAACTGGTCGGACTGCTGGGTAAGGAACTCCGCAACTCGCTTAGCAACACCTGGCTGAACTACGCGGTGCCTATCCAGCAGCTACGCGAATCGGTCGAAGCGATCCGCTCCGGCAAGTTTGTCTCCGAGCGGGACGAGAAACCGGAGGAAAAACCGCAGCGCTCGCTCGATTTGGCGATGCTGGGAATCGAGTTGGTTCCCAATGTGCTGGAGCGGACCCCACCGTATGTCGACCGCGTCCACCCCGGTTCACCCGCCGCCGAGGCCGGCATCCGCCCCGACGACCTGATCGTGCTGCTCGGCCAGCGGTTGATCCAGTCATGCAAATCGCTCCGTGCCGAGTTAGAATACATCGACTTCGAAGACCAAATCAAGCTGACCGTACTCCGCGGGCAGGAACTATTGGAATTGACGTTGCAAGCCAAATAGAGTTTAGCCGCCGCGTCCACGCGGCGTTATTCCCCGTTACATACGGTTTTCCGCAAACACAAACAGGAACTATCGTGACCGCTGGAATTTACAATCACTGGATGATCTGCTGCTTCACGATGGTAGTGATGGCCACATGTTTTGCGTCCGTCGCAGCAGATGAGGACATTGAACTGCTCGAACAGCAGGCGTTCCGCGCGGCCGTCGAGCGCGTGGCGCCGTCGGTCGTCCGCATCGAGACGGTCGGCGGGCTGCAGCGCGTCGGCAAGTTGCTCTTCGGCACCGGCCCGACCACCGGACTGGTCGTGGACCGGCAAGGTTACATCGTCTCCAGCGCGTTTAACTTCGTGAACCGCCCGGACTCGATCCTTGTTTGCCTGCCCGATGGTGTGCGCAAGCCGGCCCAGCTCGTGGCCACCGACCATAGTCGGATGATCGTGCTGTTGAAGATCGAGACCGACCGGCCGCTGGCCGTCCCCGAGATCGCTCCGGCCGGCGAGATCCGCGTGGGCCAGTGGTCGATCGCCGTGGGACGCACCTTCGAGGGCAGCCGGCCCAACATGTCGGTAGGCATCATAAGCGCGCTGGGGCGGATCTGGGGCAAGGCCATCCAAACCGACGCGGCAGTCTCGCCGAATAACTACGGCGGACCGCTCGTGGATATCCGCGGCCGTGTACTCGGCCTGCTCGTGCCCCTGTCGCCCCGGTCGGCCAAGGAAATCGCCGGGATTGAGTGGTACGACTCGGGCATCGGGTTCGCCATCGAGGCCGAACACATCCAGAATATCCTGCCCAGGCTCAAAAAAGGCGAAGACCTGCATCCCGGCGTAATGGGCGTGAATCTCAGCGGCGGCAACCTTTACACGGGCGAGCCGGTGATCGCCGTCGCCCGGCCCAATTCACCCGCCGCCAAGGCCGGGCTCAAAAAGGGCGACCGGATCGTCGAAATCGACGGCCGCAAAATCCGCCGCGCCGCCGAAGTCAAGCAAGAGGTAAGCCGCCGCTATGCCGGCGACAAAATCCGCCTGGTAGTGTTCCGCGATGGGAAGCGCGTCAAGTGCGAAGTGGAACTGGCCGTGAAACCGGAGAAGATCACGCCGCGTGGACGCGGCGGCTAAACTGACTGAAATCCCATGCGTCGACATCTGATCGGAACCATCGCGCTAATACTGCTCGTCGGCGCGGTGATATTTTGGATCTGGCCGCCGGGAGCACAAGGGTGGCAAGTCCAGTTCAAGGCGGCCTGCTGGCGGCTGGGGGCCTTGATGGCCGTGCTATGGGTGGCCTATCCGCAGGTTTACCACATGCCAGCCTGGCTGTTGGCCATGCTGCCGCTGCTGGTAGTAGTCTTGGCGATCCGCCCCCGCTGGTTCCTACTCGCGCTGCCGATCATCATCGCGCTGGCCATCCTGAAACCGCAGATCGGCCGGCGGCGGTAG
>JAUWHT010000298.1 GCA_030605745.1 Pirellulales bacterium
GGCTCGGCTATCCCTAGGCAGGTTGCGTCCCCGCAGAGCCTGCTTCCGTTTCACCAGGCAATTCAAGGATAGCACAAAACTTACGACCGTTTCAAACAAAACCCAAAATCCCTGTTGACAAACGGCCCCTACAGAGATGAAGCCGCGACTTGTTCGCTTGGACATTTGGGGCACCTCTTCCTTCCCATTCCGTTGCCGGCCCTTGCCCTTACAGTTTATTGTTTCAGAAAACGCGGGAAAAGGCCAGCCGTATTGGCCGGAAAACAGCCCGTCCGGGTGGGACGCCAATGCCGCCACGGCATGGATTATTGGCTCCGACAGCAAAAACTTCCGCCAAATCGAGAATTCTCGGCCGAAAGCACTGGATTTTTTCGCGGGAATCTGAAAGAATAATTATAGGCAAGGTGTCCACCCAATAGGGACAGAGAGGGAGGTTCGAGATGAACTGCCGGACACGAAGAGGTTTGTTGTGTGCGCGCCGGGGCGACAACCGGCGTCGGCCCGGGTTCACACTTATCGAGCTGTTGGTGGTGATCACCATCATCGGCATGTTGATCGCGCTGCTGATGCCGGCCGTCCAAGCCGCCCGGGAAGCGGCACGCCGGGCGCAGTGTATGAACAGTCAGAAACAGCTTAGCCTGGCCGCCATGAACTACGAGGCGGCCTTCCGGTCTTTCCCGGGGTATGAGAACCGGGTTGGCCTGAACTCGCATGACTACACCGGGACTCTGCCCGTATTGCAGCCGGACCCGACTCCCGCAAGTTGGGTGGTCGTGTTGTTCCCGTATCTGGAGCGGAACGATCTGTGGAAGGAATGGGAGGCGGGAAACGACGCGAATGCGACCGTGTTCCTGAAACTGTTGGTTTGCCCGAGTAATCCCCCGGAGCAGACAACTACCGGCTCCGCGCCCTTGGCTTACCGCGTCAACTGCGGCAGGGTTGACGACGCGGATGTTACTTACGGCGGTAGCACTCCACCGGATCATGCCTGGAATGGCGTCTTCCATAACCACAATTTCATACCGAAGATTACTGTGTCGTTGGACTACATCAGCCAGCACGACGGTTCCCAAAACACATTGTTGCTTTCGGAGAGCATCCTCTGGGGGAATTGGACCGACGCCGACGACGAGACTACCGGCGATGAACTCACGCTCGGTTTCACGTGGTGGCTGGCGTCGAGCGCAGATGATCTCAACAAGTGGAAGATGAATGACCCTGATACCGACGCAAGCACCCGCCCCGGCAACACGGCCGGCACCTGCTCATCTTACCACGGCGGCGGCGTGGTGGCCGCTTTCTGTGATGGGCATGTAACGTTCTTGAATGACAACATCCACTACAGGGTTTACCAGCACCTGATGACTCCCGATAGCGCCAAGGCTCGGGCACAGGCGATAACGGACGGTTTCCCCGCGGACAATTTGTTCGGTGTGCTGGACGAGGCCGACTTCTAGGGTTGATCTGTCGTCTACGTCAAATGCCGCTGGTCGGCTGGGGTGAAGCGGGCAGCGTTGCTGATCCACTAAATGTGGATTGTTCACCAAGGCTGTAGCACTATCCCACCGAACGCAGTTGGTGGGCTTTTGGTGTGGAGATCAAGTTGGGCCCAGAGAGCGCTTGAGGTGGCAATGAATTGCCACCCCCTCGCTGGCTACTGCCTAGCGATTCGCCGGGCCGGGATATTGAACTGGCCTTCCCCAGGGATCGTGGACACCCGGAAAGGGGTGTATGATACCACGATTTCTTGAGGAGGATAAGAGATGTCGAAACGGAAAGTGTTCAGTCGCGAGTTCAAGATTGAGGCGGTGAAACTGGTCACCGAGCAAGGGTATGGCGTTGGCCAGGCAGCGGAGAGCCTGGGGATTAGTGCGAACTCGCTGCGGAAGTGGCGGGAGAAGTTCGAGGACCAGGGGCAGGAAGCGTTTCCTGGCAAGGGGAAGCTGACCGCCACGGACGAGGAGTTTCGTAAGCTGCGGGAAGAATGCCGTCGCTTGCGGATGGAGCGCGACATCCTAAAAAAAGCGACGGCCTTCTTCGCCAAAGAGTCGGGCTGAGATTTGCCTTCATCGAGGCTTATCGGAAGCAGTGGCCCGTGCGCGTGATGTGCAAGGTGCTGGAAGTTTCGCCGAGCGGTTATTACGCCTGGCGGAAGCGTCCGGCCAGCGCGACGGTCCAGCGGCGAGGAAGGCTTACCGTGATGATCAAGGCGATCCACAAGGAGAGTCGGCAGAACTACGGCAGCCCGCGGGTTTTCGAGGAATTGCAGGCCCGGGGCGAGCCGTGTAACGTGAAGACGGCGGCGAAAATCATGCGGGAAAACGGCATCGTGGCGAAGCGGCGGCGGAAGTTCAAGGTGACGACGGACTCGAGCCATGACCTACCGGTGGCCGAGAACCTGCTGGATCGGCAGTTTACGGTCGCGGCGCCGAACCGGGTTTGGGTGTGCGACATCACGTACATTCCCACCTGGGAGGGCTGGCTGTACCTGGCGACGGTGCAGGACCTGTTCTCGCGGAAGATCGTCGGCTGGTCGATGAGCGGGCGGATGACGCGGCAGTTGGTGATCGACGCGCTGGAGATGGCCGTCGATCGTCGTCGGCCGGAGCCGGGGCTGCTCTGTCACAGTGATCGGGGCAGCCAGTACGCCAGCGACGACTACCAGGCCGTCCTGACCCGCCACGGGATGATTTGCAGCATGAGCCGCAAAGGAGACTGCTGGGACAACGCCGTCATGGAGAGTTTCTACAGCACGCTAAAGACCGAACTGATTTACCACGTGGTATTCCGTACCCGAGAGGAGGCGCGAAGGGCCGTGTTCGAGTACATCGAAATGTTTTACAATTCCCACAGGCGTCACTCAACGCTGGGCTACCTCAGCCCCGCCGACTTCGAGCAAGCCGCCTGACCCCTTTCCGGGCGTCCACGATCCCTGGGGAAGGGCA
>JAUWHT010000345.1 GCA_030605745.1 Pirellulales bacterium
GCGTTGGATCCCCAGTGTCCGGATATTGCACCCTTATCCCGACCAGCGATTGATCGTCACCAACCCGAGGTAGGAGCCGTATGAGGTAGTTCTTCACATACGGATCTGTGCGGGGGGCCGCCCGCAAGGGCGGTCCCTACCGCGACCATAAAAGAACTCAAACTCACCTATGAACGTAAGCGAGTGGACGATGATCTGCTGTTTACACCGGTGGAGTCTGCTGATCACGTTTATTATCTGTTTCGCGAAATGCAAAACGAAGCCAGGGAGAAAATCGTATGCCTTCACCTAAATCCAAAGCTTGAGATCCTTTCTTATGAAGTAGTGGCAATGGGCACAGCCCATTATGTCATTTCCGACCCCATTGAAGTTTTCAGGGGCGCCATCGTTGTTCGCGCTTCAAAGATTATCATTATTCACAATCACCCCGCTGGTTCTTCAAAACCTTCAGAAGCGGACCGGAAAGGGGCTGCCAAAATCCGCGAACTGGGAGAGTTACACAATATACGATTACAGGATTTCATGATCATTGGCGAAGATGGTTATTTCAGTTTTGATGAAGAAGGCATGTTTGAATAAACCTATGCCTGCGGCACCCCGACAACAAGCTGTCGGGGCCACCCATGAGGTGTTCAGATGACAATAATAACAAGAACTGAAATTTTGACTATTTCCAAGAACTCCGGGCAATTGTCGACTTACTCTATCGGAATGCAAAAAAAGAGGGGCTGCCTGTATGACAAAGTATGCGGGTAATGAAATCCTTGATTCAAGTCAGGCCATGATTGGTGATGTGTCAAAAGCCGCCGCCGGTGAACTCCAGCAGTGCTATTCCGGCGCGGATCCATAGGGGTATGGTAAGGATGCTTGCGATGGACGTGCCCAAAACCACGCGCAGTGCCGCGGCCGAGTCGCCACCGTAAAGCCTGGCCAGCAGGATTGGAAATACGGCCGACGGCATGGCCGCCGCGACCACGATCACGCGCTTCAGTTCGATGGTGCACGGCAGCAGCATTGCTACCAACAGAAACGCCGTCGGCAGTACGCACAACCGCAGCAGGACCGACCAGGCGATCTGCTTGGCGCTATCCACGGTGTTCCAAGCGTTGCCGTTGTGGCGGAGTTGATCGGCGATGGTGGCCCCGATCAGGACCATCGACATCGGAATTGCCGCATGACCGAGCCACTCGATCGCCGTGGTCAAGAACTCCGGCAGGTGGGCGGCGAGGCCAAGGAAGTTGAACAACAGTGCTACGGCGATGGTAACGGTCGGCGGATTGATCATCTGTCGCCACCATCGGCTGCTCGCCGTGCTGCTGATCAGCGCTACGCCGAGGGTCCAAATTGCCAACTCGGAACCGAGATTATGTACGAACAACACGCCGAGTGTCTGATCGTCGAACAACAGTTTAATTAGCGGAATTGGGATGTAACCGTAGTTGTAGACTCCGATGCACAGTACAAAAGTGCGGCGCGCTTTGGCGTCCACCAGTCCATGCCAACCTCTTGCGAGCCGACCAACAAGCGTCGCCACCGCAAATCCCAGCGCTATCGAGAAGAAGCCTACTATCGGCGGCAAGATCAGATTGTCTGCCTCTTTTAGCGTCGGATTGTCGCTGATGACAGTGAAGATCAGACACGGCAAAAGCACGCGAATAATCAACTTCAAGAGGCTATTGTCCGCCTCTTCGCTGAGCCATCCGAGCTGCCGTACCATCGCACCGATACCGATGACGACAAACACCGATATCACCGCGCTGACGATCATTGGCCATTGGTCGTTCATGGAAAATTAGGGGCCAGGGGCGAGGGGTCAGGGGCCAGGGGTTAGGGGGCCATGTAGTCCTGATTCGCTACATTGATAAGTGGTGGCCGGTGGTTACTTCGGCGGCGGCAGTTCGGCCAGGGGGCCGATGGTTACGGTTGTGCTGTGGGTAAGCGGGTACTTGGCCAACACGGCTGTGACCTCGTCCAAGGTGACTGCGGTCACTGCGTCCAGGTCGTCGGCGATGCTGCGGTACTCACGGCGATAGACCCAATCGCTGCCCAGGGTGAACAGCCGGCCGCGGGGGCGCTCGCCGGAGAGCACGATCCGCGAGCGTACCTTGCTCTTGGCCATCTCCAACTCGGCCGGTGTGATGCCGTCGGCTTCCGCGCGGCGGTAGACATCGAGGATTCGCTGAAGGTTCTCCTCGGCAGAGTTGGGCTGGCAACTCATCGAGGTCATCATCAGGCCCGCCCCTTGGTACTCGCAGTGGTTAAGCGCCGCATGTTCAGCCAGCCCGGGGTCGATCAGTTCCCAATACAGCCGGCTGCCCGAGTCGTCGCCCAGCACGGTGGCCAGCAGCTTGGCCGCGTAGCGGTCGTGGTCTTCGGCGGCCGGACCGCCGGCGAGCTGCATCGCGTATTGCTGCGTGGCGGTTTGCTTGTGAATCGTTTGGAATCCTTCGTGGGGTGTGGGCTGCTCAATGGTCCGCGAGACCTCCAGTGGTTCCCAACTCCCGCAACACCGCCGGGCGCATGCCACCAGGGCATGGAAGTCGATCCGCCCGGCAGCGGCCAGCACGATGTTGCCCGGGCTGTAGCGGCGCCGGAAATACTCCCGCATCATTTCGACCGGCAGGTCGGTAATACTCTCCACCGTGCCCAGCACACTGTGGCCCAACGGATACGAGCCATAGAAGGCAGCCCTGCATTTCTCGTCGGCCCCGAACGGCGGCTGGTCGTCGTACATCCAGATCTCTTCGATGATCACCTGCTTTTCGGTATCGAAGTCATCCTCGCGGAGCGAGGGGCGGAGGATATCGGCCAGCAACTCGACCGCGCGGTCCTGGTACTCCGGCAACACGGCCGCGTAGTAGACTGTGTTCTCCTCGTTGGTAAACGCGTTGTGATGTGCGCCCATCTCGTCGAACTCGCGGTTCACGTCGTCGGGCGACCGGGTAGGGGTGCCCTTGAACACCATGTGCTCGAGGAAATGGCTCACGCCGGCAATCGCCCCGGTCTCGTCCCGCGAACCGCTCTTGACGAAGAAGCCCAAGGCCGTCGAATATGCCTGGCCGTTGCACTCGGCAACGATCTGAAGACCATTTTCCAGTGTGTGGTTACGAAACTCCAACGGGCACCTCCAACTTGCGGGGACCGAGCGTGACTATTGTGAAATCGTCCGGCGGATGCTCGGCCAGGTATGCATTGATGCTTCGGCACGTCAGCGCGTCGACCAGCCGACCCACTTCGTCCAGCGTCCGCACGCGGCCCAGGTGGTACCAATCACGGGCGACCGCTGAGCTGCGCGCGGCGCTGGACTCCTGCTGCATGATCAGGGCGCTTTTGATGCGTGCCTTCAGCCGCCCCAGTTCGTTCTCTTCGATGCCGTTGGTCAGTCGGGTCAGCTCGCCGAGCGTGACGTCCAAGGTCTCTTGTGCCCGATCGGCGCTCGTTCCGGCGTAGCAGAACACTGCGGCCCGATCGCGCAGCGTGTGGTACACGGCGTAGACGCTGTAGCACAGGCCGCGGCGCTCGCGGACCTCGGTAAACAGCCGGGCGCTGCAACCGCTGCCAAGTACACCCACCGCACCCCATGCCTGGAAGTAATCCCGGTCGCGATAAGGCACGCTCGGCCAGGCGATGCCGATCTGGGTCTGGTTCGACTGGTAGGGCAGGTGTTTGTATTTCGCTCCGGCTGCCTTCTCGGCGACAGGTTCGGCCGCACGCGGCTCCCAGTCGCCCAGCAGCCCAGCAACGTGATCCTTGAGTTCTTCCCAATCGAATCGTCCGGCCACACCCAGGATGGCCCCGCCCGGGCGGTAGCGCCGGTCGAAATGACGGCAGACCTGGTCGATGGTGATCGCCTCGAGCGATTGCTGCTCGCCTTGTGCCGGCCGGCCCCAGGGGTCGGGATAGTGGCGGCGGCGCAGCTCGATCATCAGCTTTTGCGCCGGCTCGTCTTCCACCGCATGAAGCTCTTGCAGGCACACTGCTCGAGCGGCCTCCAACTGCTCGGTCGGCAGGCGCGGCCTGCGGAGCACGTCGGCGAAGATGCCCAGTGCGGTCGACAGGTTCTCGGCCAGCGTCGCGCCGCTGAAGCCGGTGTGGGCGCTGGAAACCGACTCGTGCCGCTCTACGCCCAGGTTGTCCAGGTCGAGGACGAACCGGCGGCTGTCCCGCTTGCCCGCCCCGCGCAGGGCCATCTCGCACGTGAAGCCGCCCAGCCCGCTCAACTCGGCCGGGTCGTGCACGCTGCCGGCCGGCACCAGGCAGGTAAAAGCGGCCGAACCAAGCCACATCATCGGCTCGGCAACTAGTACCAGACCGTTGGAAAAGGTATGCGACAGGATTGCGTTGGTCACGTAATTTCCTCTTGTCGTTTAGCGGCCTGGCTTGCCCGGCATGTTGGCACTAAACCAAATTGGCCGTCCAACAACACGCCTGACCACACCTTGCCAACGGTCGCCGAATCGATAGAATATCGACAATATGGGTGGGAGTCGTGTGCACCCCGCCTGTTTGCATGTCTTGGAGAAAAGGTCCATGATAACATCGGTGACTGCTTCGTTCAAGCGTCGGCCCAAGGTGCGGCTTGCCATCCGAGTTGCCAATCTGGTAGGTCGTGCATTGCGCGCTAGCGGTTTGCGTCTGGGCGATCTGGCCGAAGAAACGATCCTTCAGGCCGCCCAACGTCAAACCGGTCTGGATGACTTCGGGGACCAACGTTTTCGCGTTCCGTTGCGTGCCTTGCTCGACTCGTACGAGAACGACGCGAACCTGACGTTCGTCGGCCGAATGGTTGCCCAAGGGATGTTGATCCACCTGGTGGCCAACCGGCTTCGGATCCGCAACGATTTGGTTCGATTTCCACAGATTCTGGCGGGCGACATTCGACGGCCGCTCTTTGTTGTGGGTTTGCCGCGAACCGGTACGACCTTGCTGTACAACCTGTTAGCCCAGGATCCAAACTGCCGGCCGTTGCTCTTTTGGGAAACGATGCAACCCTCGCCTCCGCCGGATCGGCAGACTCGTGAGACCGACCCGAGGATCAAGCTCGCCGAGCAAATGGTCGCTCGGCTCAATCGTGCCGTGCCCAGTCTGCGAGCGATCCACGAAATGAACCCCCGCGGGCCGGACGAATGCCTGGGCCTGCTGTTGAACACGTTTGTGACACCGTTCTTCCGCGGCAACTTGCCGCAATATCGCCGATGGCTCTACGCCATCGACGACAAAGAGTTGATTGCCGCGTACCGGGAATATCGTCAGCAACTCCTCTTGTTACAGTGCCGGTATTCGGCGGGACATTGGGTGCTCAAGTGTCCTTCGCATCTATTTGGGCTGCGCGCATTGCTCACCGTCCTGCCGGACGCCCGCGTCGTACAGACGCATCGCGACCCGGCCAAGGCCGTGCCATCGTTATGCAGTCTGTCGGCCACTTTGGACGGGATGAGCTATGCCACGGTCGACCTCGCGGACGTGGGCCAACGGACCGTGGAAATCGTTCGGCAACTGACGCTTCGGGGCATGCAGGCGCGGGAGTCGAGCAACGGCAGTCGAATTATCGACGTGCACTACGAAGACGTGGTAAGCAATCCGATCGGAGCGGTACGGCGCATCTACGGTCATTTTGGCTATCCCTACGACGACGCAATGGAGGATCGTTTCAAGGCGTACTTGGCGGCCAACCCGCGCCACAAGCACGGAGTGCATCACTACAGCCTGGAGGACTTCGGGTTGGATCGCCCGTCGCTTGCCAGCGTTTTTGCCGAGTATTGTGAACGGTTCAAAATCCCGGTGTGAGGCTAGCCGGTCCACGGTCGTACATGCTGCGGTCAACGAAGCTGTCCCCTAGCTACCCATATCGCCATGAAGACGACGACCGACAACCCCACGACTCTGCCGCGGCCTGCCGTGGGCACAAGTCGCCTGGTAACAACAGGCAAGGTCACGATCAACTATTTCGTCAGCGGATCAGGTGAGACTGTGATCCTGCTGCCGGGGTTCGGGCGGTCAGCCAGCGACTACAACGAATTGGTCGGTTTGCTCAGCGACGCCGGCTACCACACCGTGGCGGTTGAGCTTCGCGGCGTGGGCAAGAGCACATGCCCCGTATTTCCCCGGGCGACGATACACGACTTCGCCACGGACGTGGCCAACGTGGTGAAGAACCTCGGCGACGTCGTGGGCGGCAAGGTGCATGTTGTGGGACGGGCCTTCGGTGCCCGCGTGGCTCGCACCTTCGCGACCGATTATCCGGAGATGATGCAGAGCGTCGTACTGCTGGCCGGCGGCGCGATGAAGATCAGCCTGACTCGCTCCCACCTGTTCAAGTACATTCTGTGCAACTTGCGGTTTATCCCCAAATATTACAGGCTCAAAGCGGTTGCGGCAACACTCTACGCGCCCGGCAATCCGGTGGCTCCGCACTTGGCGTACCGGCACACGTTGCGCGCGGTGCGCCGGCAACTTGACGCGTTGCGCACACCGCCGGAGGATATCTGGCGGGACGGCAAGACGCCGATTCTCTGGGTCCACGGCGAGAAGGACGTGCTCGTGCCCGTCGAGTTCGCCTACAACCTCCGAGATCAATTCCCCGACCAGCTCAAGCTGGTGGTGATTCCCAACGCCGCCCACGCGTTATTGCCGGAACAACCTGAAGCGGTCTCGCGGGCGATCACCGGGTTCCTGCGGGAACATACGATAACCACGCAGGAACACCAGTGATGCGAATACCTTCTTCTCGATCCGTTGGGCTTCTACCTCCTGTTGGGGCGTTAGAC
>JAUWHT010000205.1 GCA_030605745.1 Pirellulales bacterium
TAGTTATCGACGCTTTCAACCCCGCCCTTCCGGGCGGGGCTATTCTCTTCACGCCAAAACTGCGAAGTTGCTTAGAGCCGAGTTCCAATCCCCAATCCCCAATCCCCAATCCCTAATCCTTAATATGTCACCCCAGAACGTAAGCACCGGCGTGCTCCGCACGCTGCATCGAATCCACCGTCAGATCACCGATCTGAAAGAACGGCTGGAGCGGGGTCCAAAGAAAATCCGTGCCTGCCAGGCACATATCTCGCACCAAGAGGAGCAGCTCGCCGCCGCCCGGGCCGATGCAAAGGCGCTGCGCGTGTCCACCGACAAGAAACAGGTCCAACTCAAAGCCGGTGAAGACCAGATCAAGGACCTGAAAAACAAGCTGCTCGGTGCATCAAGCAATCGCGAGTACCAGGTGTTTAAGGACCAGATCGCCGCCAAGGAAATGACCAACAGCGTCCTGGACGACGAGATACTCGAAGGCTGGGAGAAGATCGAACAGTTCGAGGGGAGAATTGCCGAAGCCGAAAAGGCCATAGCTGAGGTCCGCCAGAAAGCCGAGCAGGTCCGCTGCGAAGTCCAGCGGCAGGAGCCCCTAATCCGGGACGACCTGGCCCGGTTGCAGACCGAGTTGAAGCAGTACGAGGTCACGCTGCCGGCAACCGTACGGGAATTGTATAACCGCGTCGTCCGCCAGAAAGGCGAAGATGCGCTGGCGGTGGTCGAAAACCAGTGCTGTAGTGGTTGCCACCAACACGTGCCGATTAACGTGTGCGCCGAAATCATGCTTTCCCACCCCATGTTCTGCAAGACCTGCGGCCGGCTGCTATACATGTCCGAAGACAACTCGCGCGTGGTATAATTCCAGGATGGCCTGAGAGGTGGATCGTGATCACTGAAGAGGACAGAGCAGCAATCACGGAAGTGGCGGCTCGCTACCGAGTCGAGCGAGTGCTTCTGTTCGGCTCCAGTGCAGACCCCGCACGCGAGGGGCATGATGTTGACCTGGCTGTGGAAGGGCTACCGCCGAGCAAGTTTTTCGCATTCTATGGCGACCTGCTTTTCAGTGTGTCGAAACCAGTAGACCTGATCGACCTATCGATCGAAAGCGAGTTAACTCACCTAGTTCGCCGTGAAGGAATCCCTGTCTATGTCGGAACTCAGTGAACGCGTGCAAGTTGAGTTGGCAAACATCCGGCGCGTCCTGGACGAACTTCCCGCCAGCGAGACATTGCCAACTCTTTCGGCCTTGGAAATTGCAGGAGTGGCAGCGCTGCTCCACAATTTCTACAACGGAGTGGAAAACATTCTCAAGCAGTTTGCGCGGGCGCGGGGGCTCGGTATGCCGGTTGGAGATTCCTGGCATCGAGATTTGGTCAACCTGTTGGCAACAGAAGAAATTGTGTCCGAACAAACGGCGAACCAGCTTCGACGATATTTGGCGTTTCGTCATTTCTTCAGCCATGGTTACGCCGTTGATCTTCAGCCTGCGCAGATGCAACTGCTCGTAAAAGACGTGGAAGCTGTTTACGGGCAGTTTTCCTGCGACATCGAGAGTGCTCTGTGAAGGATGACGAAGATCCTCCATAAGGCGGCCTGCGGCTGCAACTCAAGCGACCCCAACGGGAGGTAACAGGCCCAATTATCGTTACTGCCGGCAAAATCCGCCCAATTTTCCGATCTCAAAAAACGATTCGTCTCCGCTGAGCATTGTTTGGCGCCGATTAAGAATATTGTACAGATTGATGGAATCCAGTCGGCAAAACCTGGTCTTTCTTTGGTAGGAGCTTGACCAGTCATGAATGCAGATCGGTTGCCTGGGACCTTCTTTGGTCCCGCCACGTTGGTCGATTTGGTTTGCCACCGTGCGCGCTACCAGCCGCACGACGTCGCTTTCACGTTCCTGGTCGATGGGGAAACCGAGCAGGTCCATTTGACCAACTGTGAATTGGACCGGCAGGCCCGAGCGATCGGCGCGTGGTTGCAATTGTCGGGGTTGGCGGGCCAGCGGGCGCTGCTGCTGTATCCGCCGGGGTTGGAGTTTATCGCTGCCTTTTTCGGGTGCATTTATGCGGGAGTCGTGGCAGTGCCGGTCTATCCGCCTCGGCGTAACCGCTCGCTGTCTCGCATCCAGGCGATTGCCGACGATGCCCAGGCGAAGGTGGCGCTGACCAGCGACGTTGTACTCCGCCGCGTTCGGCCGCTGATCGGAGCAGTTCCCCGCCTGAAGCAGTTGACTTGGTTGTCCACCTGCAACACCCCGCAGGGAATGGACCAACGCTGGAAGGTGCCCGACGTGGGCGGCGACACGATGGCGTTCCTACAGTACACGTCCGGTTCGACGGGCATGCCGAAAGGGGTGATGCTCAGCCACATCAACCTGCTGCACAATTCGGCGCTGATTGCCCATTGCTTTGAACACACCCGCTCCGGCTTGGGGGTGTTCTGGCTGCCCAGCTATCACGACATGGGACTGATTGGCGGGATCCTGCAGCCGTTGTTCGTGGGGCGTCCGAACGTATTGATGGCCCCAATGGCGTTCTTGCAGAAGCCGCTGCGCTGGCTCTCGGCGATCTCCCGATTCGGCGGCACCACAAGCGGTGGCCCCAACTTCGCATACGAGCTGTGCGTCCGCAAGATCAAGCCCGAAGACCGCGAAAATCTCGATTTGAGCACCTGGAAAGTGGCCTTCAACGGCGCGGAACCGGTCCGGGCGGACACACTGGATCGTTTCGCGGAGGCCTTCGGGCCGTGCGGCTTCCGCCGCGAGGCGTTTTATCCGTGCTTCGGCCTGGCGGAGGCCACGTTGATCGTCTCCGGCGGTTATGCGACGCAACTGCCCGTGCTCGGCTCGTTCGACAACCGAGTTGGGCAACGGAAACGAGTGTGCCACGGTTTTCGGATGGTCTCTAAGCCGGACGAGGAAGACGTCCGCACCCTGGTAAGTTGTGGCACCGCGCTGCCGGACCAGAAGATAGTGATTACTGATCCAGATACCCTCACCCATTGTGGAGATGGCCAGATAGGCGAAATCTGGGCCAGCGGACCCAGCGTCGCCCAAGGTTACTGGCGGCAACCGGAGGCCACCGAGGCGACCTTCCGCGCACGACTGAAAGACACCGGCGAAGGGCCCTTCCTGCGGACCGGTGACCTGGGATTCATGCACGACGGCCAACTGTTCGTTACCGGACGAATCAAAGACCTGATCATACTCCACGGCGTAAATGTCTACCCGCAAGACGTCGAGTTGACCGTCCAGCAGAGCCACCCCCGGCTGCGCCCCGACTGCGGCGCGGCCTTTGCCGTCGAAAGTGACGACCGGGAGAAGCTGGTCGTGGTCCAGGAGGTCGAACGCCGCAAGCAGGGCAACCTGGAGGTGGTCTTCGATGCAATTCGTCGGGCCGTCTCATCCGAGCACGAGATGGCCACCGATGCCATCGTCCTGGTCCGGGCCGGCAGTATTCCAAAAACCTCCAGCGGAAAGATCCAGCGGCACGCCTGCCGGGCCGGATACCTGGACGGGTCGTTGAAGGTTGTCAGCCGGTGGGAAGCCGGCGGCCAAGAGGACTATCCAAGCGACCGTGCGGAAAAAAAGACCATCCGAATCGATCCGGCCGCGGTCACCCCAAAGAATGCCCCCATCGCGGCAAGCAAGATTAACATTTCAGTACCCGCAGACAAAACGGAGACAACCGCCCAACTGGTGCTCGAACAGGTCCGCCTGGTTGCCCGGGAGCGGGCCGACCGGCTGACGCTCGACAGGCTGATTACCGAGATCGGGCTCGACTCGCTCGAACGCATGGAAATCCTGGCTTCGATCGAGGAGCGTTTCGGCGGCCGGTTCCCGCAGGAGATTCTCCCGGAGTTAGAGACCTGTCGCCAGGTGGTCGAGGCGGTAGAGAAGTACATGGGCAGCCAGCCGCGGCCCAAGCCGGACCGGCCCGCTGATGCCGAAATCCCGGCGGAATGCTACCGCTTCGACAAGCTGCCCGAGTACCTGAAGCTGAAGCAAAACCTCGACATGCTCGAAAGCTCCGGGCTGGGTAATCCGTACTTCAACGTCCACCAGGGCCTGACCAACGACCGAACGACCATCGGCGGCCGCCAGTTGATCAATTTCTCCAGCTTCAACTACGTGGGGATGTCTGGCGACCGTCGGGTCGTCCGGGCTGCACAAGAGGCCGTCGAAAAGTACGGGGCCAGTGTCTCGGCCAGCCGATTGGTCTCCGGAGAGAAGGACCTGCACCGTGATCTGGAGCAGGCAATCGCCCGGTTTGTGGGCACCGAAGACGCAATCGTCTTCGTGGCCGGACACTCCACCAACGAGACGGTGATCGGTCACTTGCTCGGGCCCGGTGACCTGATCCTGCACGACGAGCTCTCGCACAACAGCATCCTTCAAGGCGCCATCCTCTCCGGCGCCCGGCGAAGACCCTTTGCACACAATGATTGGCAAGTCGCCGACAGACTGCTCAAGCAGTACCGGCACGAGTACCGCCGAGTGCTGCTGGTGATCGAGGGCGTCTACAGCATGGACGGCGACATTCCAGACCTACCCAAGTTCATCCAGATCAAGAAGCGTCACAAGACGTACTTGATGATCGACGAGGCGCACTCGATAGGCGTGTTGGGTGCCCACGGTCGCGGGATCGGCGAACACTTCGACGTCGATCGCCGCGACGTTGACCTGTGGATGGGTACGCTGAGCAAGTCGTTCGGAAGTTGCGGCGGCTACATCGCCGGCTGCAAGGAACTGGTCGAGTACCTTAAGTACACGGCCCCGGGGTTCGTCTACAGTGTGGGCATCCCGCCGGCCAGTACCGCGGCCGCGCTGGCCTCGCTGAAGCTGCTCGAGGCGGAACCTCAGCGTGTCCGCCGGCTCCGGCAACGATCCCGCCTGTTCCTCAGCCTGGCCAAGAGACACGGACTAAATACCGGCATGAGCAAGGATTCGCCGGTGGTCCCGGTAATCCTGGGCAACTCGATGCGCAGCCTGCGATTGTCTAACGCCATGTTTGCCCGCGGTGTGAACGTGCAGCCGATAGTCTATCCGGCGGTGCCCGAGAGCGCCGCCCGGCTGCGGTTCTTCATCACCTCGCTACACACCGAGCAGCAGATCCGCTACACGATCCGAGCGATGGCCGAAGAACTGGGGAAAATCGACAGTGAGTCGAAACACGTCGCCCCGGTGGTTACCGGCACGACGCCGTTGGTAGAATCGGTTCAACCCGCTTAGCAATAAGCATGTTTAGCCGCCGGGGCTATCGGAACGGCGCTCAGAGTAGTACATTTCCATTTGGGGCCCCACGTGACTCCGCTCGGAAAGGACGTGCCGTACGATGATTCGCGATACGGTAGGCCGGCCCATGGAAATCCTCCTGGTCGAGGACGACCTGGAGGATGCCGGCCTGACAATTGAAGCCCTGAAGAAGGGGGAGGTGGCGTGCCGGGTGAGCTTGGTCCGCGACGGCGAGGAGGCCATGGAGTTCCTGCTCCACCAGGGCAAGTTCGGCCGCGCACCCAGGCCCGATCTGATACTGCTGGACCTGAACCTGCCCAAGAAAGACGGCCGCGAAGTGCTGGCCGAGGTCAGGGCCGACGAGGCCCTGCGCCGGGTACCGGTCGTGGTCCTGACCGCCTCGACCACACACCAGGAGATCCTCAAGAGCGAGGGCCTTCACGTCGAAGATTACCTACTCAAACCGGTCGACTTGGAGCAGTTCATCACGGTGGTCAGGTCGCTGCGCAGGTACTGGCTTTCCGACGTGATCCTGCCGAAGTAGACTGTTTAGCCGCCGGGCTTGCCCGGCGCGTTGTGTGCCGGCCAGTTCGCTCTGACAGCGACGCGCCGGGCAAGCCCGGCGGCTAAACGAACAGCGCAAACGCACAAACTACTTTGTCACAAAGTTTACCATCCGACCCGGCACTACGATCACCTTGACCATCGTCTTGCCTTTTAGCAACTCGGTGATTCGCGGGTCGGCCCGGGCGATAGCTTCCAACGCGGTGGGGTCGGCGTCGGCCGGCACCTGAATCCGGCTACGGAGTTTGCCGTTGATCTGCACCGGGACCTCGATTGTGTCCTCCTTGATTAACGACTCGTCGAACTTTGGCCACGGCTGGTAGGCCAACGTCTTTTTGTGCCCCAGAACTTCCCAGAGTTCTTCGGCCAGGTGCGGGGCAAACGGCGAGAGGAGCAATACGAACTGCTCCATCGCCGCGGCCGGCCGCCGCTCCTGCTTCAGAAAGAAGTTCGTAAACTCCATCATCCGTGCAATCGGCGTGTTCAGCGACATCTGCTCCAGGTCGTCGGTCACCGCCTTGATCGTCTTGTGCAACATGCGGTTCTGCTCGGCGGTCGGCTCAACCTTTTGCACTGCCGGGTTGAGCCGAAGCGCCTCGGCCCCGTCGTCAGCGATCATCCGCCAAACGCGATCCAGAAACCCGCGTACACCGCTCACCCCGTCCATGCTCCACGGCTTGACCGCCTCCAGAGGCCCCATGAACATCTCGTACAGCCGCAGCGAATCGGCGCCGTACTCGGCCACCACCTCGTCGGGGTTGACCACGTTGCCCCGGCTTTTGGACATCTTGTACGCCCGGCTGTCGATCTTGATCTTCGTGTCGGCGGAAAGTACGAACGCATCGCCCTGCTTCTCGACCTGGTCGGCCTCGACCCGAACGGTCGTGACCGGCCGGCCAGATGTCTTGAGCACCTGCCGACCATCCGCGTCGGTGTGAACATCCGATGCACTGACCCAATCGCCGTCCGCGCTGCGGTACCCGGTAAACTCCACCTCACCCAGTATCATCCCCTGGTTGACGAGTCTTTGGAACGGCTCGGCCGTGCTGACGTAGCCGCGATCGTAGAGCACCTTGTGCCAGAACCGGGCGTACAGCAGGTGCAGCACGGCGTGCTCCGCCCCACCCACGTACAGGTCGACCGGCATCCAGGCCCGCTCTACCTCAGGATCAACCAGGGCCTTTTTGTTGTTCGGGTCCAAGAACCGGAGGTAGTACCAGCAGGAGCCGGCCCATTGCGGCATAGTGTTCGTCTCGCGCTTATAGCGGACCCCGTCGATGGTCACGTACAGCCAATCGTCGGGCGCCTGGTCCAGGGGCGGCTCAGGCCGGTCGTGCTGGGCGTCGAAGACCATCTTCTCGGGCAGGTCCAGCGGCAACTGGTCGGTAGCAAGTGCGCGAACCGCCCCTGTCGGCCGGCCCTTCTCGTCCAACTCGTGCAGGATTGGGAACGGCTCACCCCAAAAATGCTGCCGGCTGAACAGCCAGTCCCGCAGCTTGTAATTCACCGCGCCGCGGCCCAGGCCCTTGGCTGCAAGATCGGCGGCGATCTTCTGTTTGAACTCGGCCGTAGTGAGGCCGTTGTACTGCCCGGAGTTGATCGCCAAGCCGTCGGCAATGAAGGCCACCTGCCCGGCAAGCAACTCGTCGCGCGGCACTTCGGCGCGCTGGCCCGGATCAACCACCGCGATGATCGGCAGATCGAACTGCCGGGCAAACTCGAAGTCGCGCGTATCGTGTGCCGGCACGGCCATGATCGCACCAGTGCCGTAACTTATCAGCACGTAATCGGCCACCCAGATCGGGATCGGCTCGTCATTTACCGGATTGATCGCATACGAACCGGTGAACACGCCCGTCTTCTCCTTGGCCAGATCGGTCCGGTCCAGGTCGCTCTTGCGTCCGGCCTGTTCGCAATACGTCTTGACCGCTTCGGCCTGACCGGGCAGGGTCAGCCGCTCGACCAGCGGATGCTCCGGGGCGATGACCATGTAGGTTGCGCCGAACAGGGTATCGGGCCGGGTGGTGTAGACCCGCAGTACCTCCTCGCCCGGCTTCTCGGGCAATCCGGCAGCCGCCCGATCGGTGGTCCAGCCCTGGTACTCCTCCGGCGACGGCCTACCGTCTTTGCCGGGCATGGTGCCGATGAAGAAATCGACGTCCGCCCCGGTACTCCGTCCGATCCAGTTCCGCTGGAGGGTCTTGATGTTCTCAGGCCAGTCGAGAGGTTCAAGGTCCCTTTCCAGTCGATCGGCGTAGGCGGTGATCCGCAGCATCCACTGCCGCAGTGGTATCCGCACGACCGGGTGGCGACCGCGCTCGCTTAGCCCGCCGACCACCTCCTCGTTGGCCAGCACGGTGCCCAGGGCCGGGCACCAGTTGACCGGGGCCTCAAGCTGATAGGCCAACCGGTGCTCGTCGCGGTAACGCTCGACGGCCGCACAGCCTTCGGCCGCTACCTCGGCGGGGACAGGCAACTCGCCGATCGGCCGGCCCTTCCCCTGCGACTCGTCGAACCACGTGTCGAACAGCACCAGGAAGATAAACTGGGTCCAGCGGAAGTAGTCCATGTTGGTCGTGGCGAACTCCCGGTCCCAGTCGAAACTGAAACCGAGCATCTTCAACTGGCGGCGGAAGTTGGCGATGTTCCGCTCGGTTGTGATTCGCGGATGGGCGCCCGTCTTCTTGGCATGCTGCTCGGCCGGCAGCCCGAAGGCGTCCCAGCCCATCGGGTGCATCACGCTCACACCCCGCATGCGACTGTAGCGGCAGACGATATCGGTGGCCGTATAGCCCTCAGGATGCCCCACGTGCAGGCCGTCGCCGCTGGGATACGGGAACATGTCAAGCACGTAGAGTTTACGCCCTTCAGGCAATCCGGGCGCAGCAAACGTACGGTTTTCTTCCCAGTATTCCTGCCACTTCCGCTCAATGGCGGCCGGGTCGTAACGAGGCATGGCACTACTATCCGGTTGCCTGCGACAACGAACAAAACCCAAATTATACCGCCCCGGAGGTGTTTCCGACAATAGCCGGGGGACAACGTCTTTGAGAATGATGACGGTCGTTTAGCCGCCGAGCTTGCCCGGCACGTGGGGCTGCAGCGCATTGCTGGTTACACGCGCCGAGCAAGCCCGATTTTCCGCAGGTTGTTTTTTCTGCTAAGACGATGGCAGTTGGGAACTGGGCGGCCGGGGCGAAAAAAAGGTTGAAAATCCGATAAATGTTAAAATAGGTAAACTTGCGCTGTGGAGCCTTTT
>JAUWHT010000227.1 GCA_030605745.1 Pirellulales bacterium
CCCACTCCATCGCATCGTCCTCATTCACTTTCTTCATGGCGCAGATAAGGTACGTAGCCAGCGGCCGCTGCTACGTTGCCTCTTCGACAATCGCGATTTCCTCGTCGGTCAGGTCGTAGAGTTCGTAGACTAGCCGGTCGATCTGGTGGTCGGTGGTGTCGATTTGGCGCTGGATGGCCATCTTCTCGTGCGGCGTGCCTGCCGTCTGAAAGAACTTGCAAGGATTATGGTAAAGGTTGGGCATTCTTCCATTTCGCGTCGAACGAATCGCGCAAGTCATCTAACAGATCGGAGGCTAATTCCCGGTTTATCCGTACAATGAATGAATCCTTATTGCCGATGTCCTTCAAACCGTGGCCCAACAGCATCAATTCTTCGTCAGTAAGTACGTACCTGTCGTGCAGGTCGCTTCCGTTGTAACGCCTGAATTCAATATTCTTGTGCTCTTTTGTGTATTCTGTCAACGCTCTTGGCAACGTGGACTTTTCGCTGGCATCACCGGCATGAGTTAGGAATCGCACTGAACTACACTGAACCAATTCGTCGAGACGCAACAAGGAACCGGAACCATAGTAAGGATCGCATATGCGCAGATCGCCGGTCAGTTTCTGGAAGAATGATGCCAACTTAAGGTGTGCAGTTCGCGGCTTGCCCGCTTCAACGAATGCTATAACCGGCCCCTCCACCATGCTTTCCTGTAAGCGATCAAAGTATTTAAGCAATCGTGTACCCCAAGTACGGACCACTTTCAGGCGTGATTGCCAATTTGCATCAAGGGACGTGTCATACGGTTGGAGGTCATCCTCGCCTGGGCAATACTTCGATACTCTGGTACCAAGATAGTTTATGTCGAACTTGAAATAGAAATCGGATTGCTTACCGTAGACTAGCTTTGAGACCCTTGAAATACTGTGGTCACTCGATTCCTCCGTCCACTGAAACTGGTTCTTGTTCCAGCCAATGTCACATAAACATACCTCAACCTCCTTACGATGTGTTAGCGGTAGTAATTGATTTTCAGAAGACATCGTTACTCTCCTTCGGCAATGGCAACCATGGTCAATTCATGGTGTGTGCGTGGAACGCACCTTGAAACAAAAACTCTTTCGGCAATTCTATCCTTCGACAATCGCGATCTCCTCCTCGCTGAGCCCGTACAATTCGTACACTAGCCGGTCGATTTGGTGGTCGGTGGTGTCGATCTGGCGCTGAATCACCGTCTTCTGGTGCGCTGTGCCCGCCGAGGACAACTGCTTGTGCAACGATAACATCCGCTCCACCAACTCCACCATCCGGTCGTGGACCAGTTTATCTGCGGGTGCCGAAAGATCAAGCCGTGCGATCGGGAGGCAGTCCAAGTCAACTTTCTTTACTTGGGCGATGCTCTTCCTATTAGTCAAAGACTTGCATCTGTAATAGAAGCTGAGAAGTCGCGAATTCAGAACGCCGAGTACGAATCTGAAATCCATCCGGGTACGATTATTATACAAGAAGTACAACGACTGCTCTGGAAAGATACCAGAATCATCATACGTGGCTATAATTTGATCACCAGTCTTTCGGAGAAGAATTTTGGGCGACGCACCGAGTTTCTTCGTGTCCGTCGTGCGCCCTGTAATGTTTTCTCTCCTGAAATCAAACCAATAACCTTTACGTATTTCGTAACGGATAATACTATCTCCCTTCAGCGTGGGGATTTGCTTTGTACTAGATTGTGTTTGTTCTATTAGATTGGACTTTCCTCCGAATCCGGAAGTTGAGTCACATAGGTTTCCGATGCAAATAATCTTCGATGAGGAGTCGATCTTACCAATCAACTGCATAACTTGCACGTTCTCAAAGTACTCAAAGGCATGAGCAGGGTGTTTAAGGATTTCCGTCTGATGGCGCACAATACCCGGCCTTCCGTATTCTGAGATGTCCACGATATGGTCCTCTTCCGCCTTTCCCTTCTGAAAAACGAACATGAGCGTATCGGCAGTGATCCCTGGGAAAGGTACTCTGTAAACTAGCGAGTTAATTCGCGCTGTCGTCAGAATACGTCTTCGCAAGCTGATGAACTGGCTATTGAACCCTAAACGGTCGGGTACAATGAAACTGAAACGGCCAGCGTCTCGTGTAAGCACGAGACCTTGAGTCACAAAGTATTCGTACATGTTGGGCATATACGTGTTTCCCTCGAAACGCCTTATCAGATAATCGACCTCGACTCGCGAGAATACGTCGGCTCCAAATTTGCCGGACAGCGAGACCCACGGCGGGTTGCCGATTACGGCGTCGAAGCCGGGGGGGGTGCGTTTGAAGATTTGGGGAAACTCGGTTTGCCAGTTGAAGGCGTTTATGCGGTAGATTTCTTCTTCGTCCAGAAGGGTTTTTTGGCGGTCGGTGTAGAAGTCGGGGCCGATTAGGCTGTTGCCGCACTTGATGTTGGCGGAAAGGTCGGGCAAGGCACGCTCGTGGAATAGGCGGAGTTGGTTCGAGATGGTCTGTTGCGACTCGCCCTCGAGGACCTTTAGTAGGAGCGAGAGTTTTGTCACCTCGACGGCCTGCGGGTCGATGTCTACGCCGTAGATGTTGTTGAGCAGAATCCGCTTCTTCTCGGCGGTGGTCAGCCGCCACTGGCCGGCCGGGCCGCGGTACAGGCGCGGGTTGCGGCCCCGGGCGTGCTTTTCGGGGTCCGACTCGACGTAGCGGTCGCGGTGCCAGTCCAGCAGGTACTGGTAGGCCCCGATCAGGAACGACCCGCTGCCGCAGGCGGGGTCAAGGATTTTTAGTTTGCCGACCTGCTTGGGCGTTTTGGGTTTGGGAGCATGGGCCGGCTTTGGTGCGGAACCGACGGGGCAGTGAACTGCCCCGCCCTCGGGCTTTGGTGCGGAACCGACGGGGCAGTGAACTGCCCCGCCCTCGGGCTTTGGTGCTCCGCCCTCCAGGATCTTGCCGACGGTCTGCTCGACGATGTAATTGACGATGTAGGCTGGGGTGTAATAGACTCCGCCGGCCTTGCGGACTTCGGGTTTTTCTTCGACCTTCGCCTGGCCGCCGCGGGTCAGCCGGATTACCTTGCCGAGGAACTGCTCGTAGACCTGGCCGAGAATCTCGGCCGGGAGGACGGAGAACTCGTAGGGGCTGTCGGGGAAGTAGATGCTGCGGATGATCTCTTTGAGCGGCTTGTCGTCGATCGAAAGGCCTAGGGTCAACTCGTCGGGCGGGTCGGTGCGGTCTTTTTCCACTGTGAAGTAGAACAGGCCTGAGTTGTAGCGCTGGTCGGCACGCTGGAACAACTCGGCCAGCTTGCGGTAGATGTTCGGACCATTTGTAAGAGCCTGCAAGGTGCCGTAAGGCTCGATACCCCGGTCCTCGCAGATTCTGAGGAAGATTGTCCGGTCGATGGTCCGCTGCACGGCGAAGTTCAGGTCGCGCTGCGAGATGCCCTTGTTCCTTAGTGCGATATTCCGGGCCAGCACGTCGCGCCACGATTCGATCTCGCCGAGGAATGCCGCGTCCACCTCGGCCGTGCCCTTCTTGACCCGCTTGCTGGCGACGAATTTTTCGAGCGACCCGCGGCGGATCGACTCGGGCGAGAACAGCCCGAAAAGCTCGTCCCAGCGGTCGATGTACTCGGTGTATTTTCGGTAGATAACCCGGGCGGTGGACGGTTTGTCGGTCTTGACCGGGCGGATGCGGCAGTCGTAGACGGCAAACTCCTCGAAATCAGTCAAGATGCTGACCGGCAGCTTGGCGCTCCAGGCGTAGCGTCGCAATTGGTAGGCCGGGCTTATCGCCTGGCGTATGTCGATCGAGGGTTTCTTGGCCTCGACAAAGAAGCTGCGCACGCCGCCGCCGGCCCGAAAACAATAGTCGGGCGCCTTGGTCCGGCCGGCCACCTTGATCGCCGCCTCGTGGATCACCTCCTTGTACGGCTCGGCGTAGCCCTTGCGGTTGTAAACGTCCCAGCCGAGCGCCTCGAAGAAGGGATTCAGAAACTCCTCGCGGAGCTGGGCCTCGTTGTACTGGACGGAGCGGTACGCCTGGCGATGGCTGGCGAACCGCTCGACAAGCCGGCCGAGCTGGGCGGGTGCGGTCATGGTATGGGCCATTTCAGTAGTAAGCTGTCAGCTATCAGTTGTCAGCTATCAGCTATCAGTTGTCAGTTGTCAGCTATCAGTTGTCAGCCTGAAAACCCGCCAAAAACGCTGTTCCCAGAAGCTGATAGCTGAAAGCTGATGGCTGAAAGCTGAAAGCTGACCGTTTGATGTTGCAGATACAGACTATGCCGGATGCCTCGCACAGAAGCGGTATTATAGGATGGAGCGGCGGGGCTGGGAAAGGGGAGTGACGCGGGGTATACTGAGTTTTGGGACAATGAAGTTAGAACATCTTTCGATTCTGCTGCCCTGCCAGAGCCTGGAGGATTTTTCGCTCCAGCGTGAAGCGGACGAGGCCGAACAGTTGCTCTCGGCCTGGTCGGCTTTGTGGCACCCGGCGCTTATAAGGGGTGCTCAGGCAGTGCCCGGTTGGTATCCTGCCGACTCCCCGCCCGGGGAGCCTGCCGGACACCTGGTGATGCTGCCCGATTGCAGCGCGGCGCTGCTGCCCGACGATTGGCTGAAGCAGGCTGAAGCGGCCGGTGCACGTGTGATCCGCAAGTTGCAGCACCGCGACGAGTTTCTGGCTGCCGCCTTGAAACAATTGGAACAATTGGAACAACTCGACACACCGCCTGCCGGTCTCGACGCCGACCTGGTGGCCGATTTCCTGGCA
>JAUWHT010000073.1 GCA_030605745.1 Pirellulales bacterium
GGTCGGATTTGCCGCCGGTGCAACGGCCATCCTGCTGGGCGCCCTGCTGGCCGCCGGTTCGCTCGTGCTCGCCGGAAAACAGTTCGAGGCGTTTGGCCAGATCGTCTTAGCAGTTCACCTGCCGACGGCCGTAATCGAGGGTCTGGTGACCGGCAGCGTGGTCGTGCTGCTGCGAAAGGTCCGGCCCGAACTACTCGGGGCACCCTTGCTGGTACCCGGCAGACAGGAGGTCTACCATGGTTAAACCAAGTTGCCGCACGTTGGCTACGATCGGCCTGATGTTGTGGGCAATACCCAGTTCTGCCCACCAGGTTCATGTCTCCGCTCAGGTCCGCGGCAGCACGATTCACGGCGAAGCTTACTTCCACGGCGGGGTACCTGTCCGAGACGCGACGGTCACCGCCTTCGATCCGTCGGGCCAACAGATCGGCACGACGAGGACCGACCAGCAAGGAGAGTTCAGCCTTAAGGCCCGATTCCGCTGCGACCACAAGCTGCTGGTCGATGCGGGCGAGGGGCATGGCGCAGAGTTCCTCATCGTAGCCGGCCAACTGCCGAAACGCCTGCCGCCGCGCGGTAATGGACGGACTTCTGCAAAAACCTCACCAGACAACGAACAACTCGAGGCGATCCGCGCCGAGATCGGCCTGCTTCGGGAGCAACTGAGCAACTACGAGCAGAAAATCCGTCTGCGCGACATCCTCGGCGGAATCGGCTATATTGTGGGCATCGCCGGAGTGACGTTTTATTTCCTGGGTGTCCGGCGCCTGAGGTCGAAGACGGGCGTTTAGCTCGGATATTCATCAAAAAAATCCGTTTAGCCGCCGGGCTTGCCCGGCGCGTTGGCCCTGGAACAAACTGGACCTCTGTTGGGGTGGCAGTTTAACTGCCGCCCCAACAACGCGCCGGGCAAGCCCGGCGGCTAAACTATCCTATAGTACCATGCAACAAGTCCTTGGCCCCGCACATTCATCCGGTTGCTCTTCGGCGTGCATCGAGCGGGTCGATCCTCGGCTGCGAATCGTGGTAGCGGCGGCGTTGTCGGTCGTGGTGGCGATGGCTGACCGGTTCGAGGTGCTGGGGCTCGGGCTTGCCGCGGCGCTGCTGGGACTTGCGCTGTCGGGGCTCTCGCTGCGCGACGTGCTGCGACGGTTGCTGCCACTGAACGTGCTGATGCTGCTGCTGGTCGTGCTTCTACCGCTGACTACCGACGGTGTGCCCCTAATTGCGATCGGTCCGCTGGGCTTTTCTCGCGAGGGACTGCTGCTGGGTGCGGCGATCGCCGTTAAAGGCAACGTGATCGTGCTCACACTGCTGGTGTTGCTGGCCGCGGTGGACACCACCACACTGGGACACGCCCTGAGCCACTTGCGCGTGCCCGATAAACTGACACACCTGTTGCTGTTTACCGTGCGTTACCTGGACGTGCTTCATCACGAGCAGTTGCGGCTGCGCTGGGCGATGAAGGTCCGCGGATTCCGGCCGCGGATGGACCGGCATACATACCGCACGTATGGCTACCTGGTAGGAATGCTGCTGGTTCGCAGCTTCGACCGTTCGGAGCGGATTATGGCCGCGATGAAGTGTCGCGGTTTTCAAGGGCGGTTCTACCTGCTGGACCACTTCGCTTTCTCCCGATTCGACGTGCCGTTCGCCGCGGCGTCGTTCGTTTTCTTGCTGGTGATGGTTGTTTGGGAATGGACATGAGTGAACCGTTGATCCGCTTCCGCGACGTCGATTTCGGCTACGACGCCAGCCGGCCGGTGCTCTCGCAGTGCAACTTCCGGCTGGATCCCGGCTGTCGTGTCGCGATTGTCGGACCCAACGGCAGTGGCAAGACTACGCTGCTGCATCTGATCGTGGGCCTGCTGCGGCCCGATGCGGGTAGCATCGAGGCCTTCGGCAAGCTCCGCAGCAGCGAAGCCGATTTCCACGAGGTTCGCTGCCGGGCTGGGCTGCTCTTCCAGGAGCCCGACGACCAACTCTTCTGCCCCACCGTGGCCGAGGACGTCGCCTTCGGACCGCTGAACCTGGGCAAACCCCGCCAGGAAGTTCGTCGGATCGTCACCGAAACGCTCCAGCCGCTCGGCCTGGGTGGCTACGAGCAGCGGATTACCTACAAGCTCTCCGGCGGCGAGAAGCGGCTGGTCACCCTGGCCACCGTGCTGGCCATGCGGCTGAGTGACGGCAAGCTTGTTTAGCCCCGGCGACATCAGAGTCGGTTCTCTACCGGCGACGGTAGCTGGTCTTGTTGGTCAATTCGCCGACCATTACATGTATTGTAAACGTGGATATGTACATAGTCCTTTCATAGGTATCGCCTCTACGTAAATGGCTGAACTCCGAAGTCTCGTTGATGTCTCCCTCGTATCGCCCCGGGTTCTCATCGAAGTACCGTATGTAGAACAGGTGTTGTCCGTCCGCTATCAAGGGAAAAGAGGCCTCTCCCTTTGGGCGTCTTGCATGAGCTTCAATACTCCATTCTCTTGAATGCACCCTGGGGTCTTCCGGGAGCTTGGCGGGACCGGTTGTTTTCAGTTCGACCACCGCCTTTCTGCCCCCTAAGGGCTTTCCCTTGAAGAGCACCTTCACGGTCACGATATCGCCGGGATGCAAATCTGTCGGATCTGTCACAGGCACGATCTCCACATCAAACCCAAGCCGGTTACCGAGCCCCTTCTTGCTGCCCTTGACATGGGTGAAGGTTTTCGCGCACATCACGATCCTGGTGTTTGCCGGTATGCCATGAAACTCTTTCCCAATAATGCCCGCTTGCAACTCCGAACCTATCATGTAGTATCCCGGAGAATGTGGGGCCATCTTGGCCGTGTAGCTATCGTATCCTTTGGCAAGCCCTAGCACCTTACTGCTGCCGTCGGGTCGTATCATCGATGCGATTAGCTTGCTCTTCTGCTTTTCCAATGCCGCGCCGGTTGCCTTGTTACCGGTATGGCCCCAGCAGACGTGTATCTCCTGTTGCTCGCCCACCTTCGCAACGGCATCGGTCTCGACCCACAACTGATGGGCAACCGCTGGGATCGTCCACAGAGTCACTGCGGCGAAACACAGTACCCCGAACCACGCGGATTTCGAATGGGACATCGTCGTACTCCTTGTCTGAATGGCGTACATTTTTGCCTCGCTTTCTGATACTGTTGATTGATGGAGAGTATAATTTGGGACGTTGGTGTCTCCAGAGCCTCTTATTGCTGCTGCACCTTGTCAAGCTTCTTAGACCGATGCGTGAGGAAATCGCCTACGTAGATCAAGTACGGAAAGGGCAGTCTTTCGCCCCCGATTCGATCCACGATCGTTCCGAGTGTTCCCCTGATCACCTCCTCCTTCTCGACGTATCCCGCATACTTGACAATGGCTACGGGGGTTTGGGATGGGTAGTTGATCGAGAGTTTTTCGATGAACTTCCCGAACTTTGTTCCCATGGTGAAAACCACCATGGTAGAGCGGTGAACAGACAGTTTCTCAATCGTGTCCGTTTTTCCGAGCCGGTCACCGGCCGTGAGGATAACCGACTTGGTGTGTTCACTCGTTGTAACACCTCTTCCCAAAGCCGCATTGGCCGCATTGAAGCAGCTCACCCCCGGAACGACCGCCAGCTTGAGGTCTTCGAATTCCTCCAGGCACCATGCCCAAGGCCCATAGATCAGCGGATCGCCGCCTGAAAGCAGCGCAACCGTCTTTCCCTTTCCGATTGCCTGGCGGACTTTGGCAATGAACTCGTTTCGCTTGCGGGTGGTTTCCTCACACTTGCGTCGCTCTTTACCTTCAAGCTCGGAGGGGTTCGTTCCGTAATACCAAAACAACATGGAAAAGCCGTGAACTACTTCTTTTCCTTCAAGATGAGAGGCAACCTTCTCCATGAGTCTCTTGGAACAGAAAACCAGATCGGCTCCCTTTATCACCCTTACCGCCCTTAGGGTGATAAGGTCAGGATCACCGGGTCCGACGCCCACGAGATAAAACTTTGTCGCTCGGTCGTTCGCAGCGACGACATCTCCGCGCACTGTGCCGCACGCTAAGGCAACCAACACCAAGACAACGGGAATTGCTGACAATCTGCCGTGGATTGTCTTTACCATGTCACGCTCCTTTCTTTGAACTTTATACTGGAAGCAGGAAATACTGTTGGCTAGAAATCACCAAGCATCTCAAGACCGTTACGTGAACCCAACCCATGCCAGGTTTGCACGTCGATGTCGTCGTTAATGAACCGGACGGAACCATCACATAACAGGAGGTTCGCGCCGCCTGGATGCCGACTTCGGGCGGCGTACCACACATGGCCGCGCCTGCCGCAGTCCGAAATCTTGGAATTCGGCCTAAGCCAGTGGTCGTAGGATGTACGCGACACCCAGGAGTCGACCCACCTGCCCCCGCGGGTCATCGTGGTCGCGGTGCCAAGGGTTGAGCAGTGCGTCTCGCTGAGCGGACCAGACCCCAGGGCAGACGCACTGACTATCACGTCAGCCGCGTTCTCGAGCGTGAGCGTGTCTGGGTCCCCGCCGGGGCCGAGCGTGCTTTCGGAAAACATGGCCGTGTTGCTCGTGCCGTCAAGGATGTCGCCGAAGCGTATTTTGGGTTCCAGAGTGAACACGCCGTCGGCATCCTGGTTCTTTCCTCCGCTGCGGCCGCTGCCCCGACACCACTTGTAGTTGGTGGGCCCATAGCCCGCCTCGACCACTCGCTCCTGATCGCTGGGGCAAAGGAACGACTTTATCATTTGCGCAACCGGTTCCACGTTGCCGGGGTGCACGCCGTATCCATGTATGTCGTAGTTGCCGTCGTGGCCATATAAGGGCATATTGAGATCCAGCGCTCGATAAACCGCATACTGTTCCATATAGGGCGTAATCAGCGCCAGTGGCGACCAGCGGTAAAGGGTAGAGCGGATGTTGGGGAAATCCGGACACACCTTCCGCGGCCAGCCGCACGGAAATTGCCCGTGGCTGTCGTGAAAATTGTGCATCGCCAAGCCGATCTGCTTGAGGTTGTTCTTGCAGCTCATTCGCCGAGCTGCTTCCCGGGCCTGCTGCACCGCCGGCAACAGCAAGGCAACCAGAATACCAATGATGGTAATCACGACCAACATCTCGACCAGCGTGAAACCGTGTAGGGGCCGAGCGTTGATCATGATCTTCCGCGAAAACCTCAACACGTTCATTCTTGCTACCTCCTCAAGTTGCAAGTACCACAAACCCCGCCACTGGGCCGCTGTGGTCCAGCGTAACAACGGGCGCCCCGACGTTTACCGGGGTTACAAGGCGTATTGAACCATGGAGTATTACGATTGTCAAGCTCGTAATACCCGTGATTCTACAGCAACCGCCAGGGATTGCAATACCCCGGCCACCGGGAAAATCAGAATTCGCCGGGAAAA
>JAUWHT010000243.1 GCA_030605745.1 Pirellulales bacterium
ACCGCAAATAGCGGGGGTTTCTTGCCGAATAACCCTCACCCTAACCCTCTCCCGGAGGGGGAGGGGACTCGCATCGGTAATTTCAAAACACGTTCTTAGCCAAGACCCCATCGGTTAGTCGCGACAGATCAATGGTTTTCCTCGCGTGGCAATTGGGGGCCACCTGAGGCAAAGTTCCCCTCGACCACTCCGAGTTCGGCCCACCCCATTTGCCGGAGTCGTCGTAGATCAGAGTCACGCCCTCGGCAGGCTGCTCGACGCGCGGCCACTGCTGGGCATAAGCCGCGCCCCCAACAAGCAAGCTCGCGAGCACAAACACGGATAATCGTTGTACCGGGCCGAACGCTGCGATAATCAAGGATATAACTCTCATCTTGCAGGTCTCCTTAGAACACCAGGCCACGAACGAACATGCAACTCACAGGCCTTCGGCCGTGCCAAAGTTCTACCCGTGAACGATTGTTCTCATTATCGCATAGATCCGAAACCGGGTCAAGCAGCCATAGAACATACCTGAGCGAGCGACTGGCCAAACGATTGTTCATGGGTGTTCGACCATCAGTTTTGCTTCGTTGGGATCGTAGACGTAGCGGTGGCCCTCGGGTAGTTCTGGTAGTTGGATGCGGTTTTTTTTGATGATTTCTTTGATGAACTCATCGTGCGACTTGGGGAAGTGGCCGTGCTGGGCCTTGTATAGGTTCATGGTCGGTTGGATTTGGATGTTGAAGACGATTCGCTGCCGGGTCCTGAAATAGGCGGCGATGGGTGTGGCCACCGGACCGGTGCCGTAGCCGCGTCCTTTCTTGCCCACGCCTGGGGTGGCTTCCTCTTGTACCATCTTCGGCGGGGCCGTAGGTGGTGGTGGAGGCGGCGGGGGTTGTATTGTGGGAGGCGTCTCTGACGGCGACGTGGCCGTGTCATCCGACTCGCTGCCGCTGCAACCGGCGATCAGGGCGGTTGCTAGGATGCAGGCTGAGAGTTTTGGTTTCATCGCTGGTCCTATCAGGCTGTTAGGGGTTTAGGCTGTTGGGCTGTTAGGGATGTTGAGTTCACGCCCCTAACAGCCTAACAGCCTGATAGCCTAGAAGTTGTTTTTTACTCAAGTGGCGCGACCACCGGTCGCGGCTTTATGGGTGGTCCAAGTGGAACTGCCACGACTGCATCTCGGCCAGGGCCGACTTGCGGGTCATGTTGTAGTCGAGCGGGGTCAGGGTAACTAGTCCCTTGGCCAGTGCCGACAGGTCGGTCTCGTATCCTGCGGTGCTGGTGGGCGGCCCGCCGGTCAGCCAATAGTAGTCACGGCCCCGCGGGTCGGTTCGCTTCTGGAACTTGTCATCGTAGCGGATGACGTCCATCGGCACGGTGATCAACTCGGGCGTGCCGTTTAGGGCGGCGGTGGGGATGTTGATGTTGTACAGTTGCGGCCGGGGTCCCTTCTTTTCGAGGATCTGCTCGATGATGCTTCGGGCCAGCCGTGCCGCTTTGTCGAATTGGGCGTGCTCGTCGAACTCCAGTGAGACAGCTACGCTTGTGACTGCGAAGAACGCGCCTTCAATGGCTGCGGCCACCGTGCCCGAGTAGAGTACATTGATCCCCGCGTTCAGCCCCAAGTTGATCCCGCTGACGATCAGGTCCGGCCGGCTGTGGCAGAACTTGGTGGTGCCGATTTTGACGCAATCGGCCGGGCTGCCCTCGATGGCCCAGCCCCAACGCCGCTGGTCACCGCCCTGTGGGTCGTCGTTATGAAACACCTCCTTGACGATCAGCGGTGTAAGGTACGTGATCGCATGGCCCACGCCGCTTTGTTCAGTGGCCGGGGCCACCACACAGACCTCGCCCAGGTGCCGCAACTGCCGCTCCAGCGCTGCCAGTCCCGGGGCGTAAATCCCATCATCGTTGGTAAGTAGAATAAGCACGCCGGATGATTCCTTTCGTAAACCCTAGGCATTGTAACCAGAACGGAGGCGGGCTTCAATGGGCAGCACTCGTGGCTGAGCCCCAGTGTCCGGCTGTTCATGAGCCGGGATTGCGTCTTCATGAGCGCGGGTCTATACTTGCACTATACGGTGGGATCGACCAACTTTCCGAATTTGTGACGACAACCCCGTCACAGGGAGTCGGCAATGTACCTCAGTCGTTTCGGTGTGAAAAACTACAAGTGCCTGGGCGAGATCGACATCCCGCTGACGCCCATCCACGTGCTAATCGGCGAGAACGACGCCGGCAAGACCAGTCTGCTGGAGGCGATGGCCGCGTTTTGCGCGAGTTCGGAAAAACCGCTATCCGACGCATTTCCGGGACCGTGGGACGGTCGAGAACTGGTGCGCCACGGAAGTGACAAGCCAACGATCGAGCTATGGGCCGGTTGGCAGGCATCGACCGAAACCGAAGACGAGCATAAAACATCACCCTCAAGGTTCCGTTACGGATTTGAGGTGGAGTTCCCGCTGGAAGAAAAAAGATGCGTAACAACAGGGGATTGGATAGAAGTGGGTGGGGAACGGCACAAGCTTGCCCGCGCGTCTTCAGATAATAAAACGTCGCTTCGACGATGGAAAAAGGAAACAGAGAGGAGCGTTGATGAGCAGAGCAGGAAACACTTGGACGTGATTTCCAAGATTGTCAAGCCGGCACACAAGTACGCCTTTGACCCTAGCCTGATGGCCGTACCAGCCGCGATTAGGACAGAGCGAACGTTTGGCCTGGACCCTGACGGTTTCGGCTTGAGCACTCTGCTGGACGACATTTTAGATTACGCCCCCGAGTTGTTTATCCGTCTCCGAACCGAGTTTTGCAGCTTCTTCCCGCAGTTTAAGAGTGTGCGGATGTTGTCGGAGAATGGGCTTCAGAGAGAATACGTGCCAACTGGCATCCACCTTGCCCATCAACAAGTCGGAAAAGGTATCTATTTCGAAACTGAAGGAGGGCAAACCATCCGTGCCCAGCAAGCATCGGACGGAGCGATCCTATTCTTGGGATTTCTAGCTCTGGCCCACTTGCCCGATCCCCCGAATCTATTGCTGATCGAGGAGCCGGAAAATGGCATCTACCCGAAGCGGCTCGGGGAAGTCATCAAGTTGTTGAAGGAATTGGTGCATCGCACCGAGGGCGTGCCTTTCCCGCAGATCATCATGTCGACGCACTCGCCTTACGTCTTGAGCTTCTTCGAGCCGGAAGAAGTAACGTTCCTCAGCCGGCCGCCGGACAACCCCGATGGTCCGGTTCGTGCCCGGCCGCTGCGAGATGCTCCGAACATCAAAGAACGCATGGACGACGGGTTCTACCTCGGCGAGCTGTGGTACAACTTGAGCGAGGAGGAACTGTTTGGTGAGTCGTGAGCAGCACCTCGTGATAGAAGTATTCGGCGAGGGAACGACGGATATTGGACGCAATGGGCAAGCGCAACGTCCGACGAGTGGTGTCGTGCCGATTCTGCTGCATCGCTTGTGTGGCAAGCCGGAGACGATGTTGGTCAGGCGACATGGGATTCCGTTCCTTCAACACAAAGCGAGCGGTCGAGGATGGAAGAACAAGGCCGAAGCGGCAAGGAAAATCGCTCGACGGAACGGATCGCACGCAGCCGTTTTCGTGGTGGATTCAGAAGGCGATTTGAAGGCGAGGAGCGAGGCGTTGACGCAGGGGCGGGATGCCGGACCTTCCCGCCCTCCCATGGCAGTGGGAGTTGCCCATCCATGCATCGAAAGCTGGCTGCTTGCAGATGCAGCAGCGATTCGCCGTGCGCTGGGCTTGCCAAGCACGCCAAACGTTCCCGCCGAGCCCGAGAAGTTGCCGGCGCCTTGTGACGATAGCCGCAACAACCCAAAAACCACGTTGCGCAACCTGGTAGGTGAGAGACGGAAAGAACTCCCCATGGAACAAAAGGACCGCATCGCCAAAGCAATGAACGACATGGACCTGGTGCGGGCGCGTTGCCCGCTGGGCTTTGCGCCGTTCACTGACGAAGTGGAGAAGCACATTCGGCCGCTATTCTGAACATTCAATCGCAACCGGCGTTACCGGCCGTGCAAACCACCCCCGGTTTGGTATAATGGCAGTATGCTATCGGGTGTTGGGATAATTTGTTTTGCCGCTAGTTACTCGGTGGCGCTGGTGTTGGAGGTCTCGCGGCTGCTGTTTCGTAGCGGCGTTCGCGGGGCCGTGATGCTGGGCTTCGCCGGGGCTGGGCTGGTGGCGCATTCGGCGCTGCTGTACTACCGGGCCATCGACGCGGTGGGCTTGCCGCTATCGAGCGAACAGGATTGGTACCTGCTGGCCGCCTGGGTGCTGGTGGTTGTCTATCTCTACCTGGTCTTCTACTACCCGCGGAACGCTTTCGGGCTGTTCCTGCTGCCGCTGGTGTTGGGGCTGATTGCTGTGGCCGTGTTTTTTGCCGATCCGCAGCCGTACGCTTTGAAACCTACATTGACAGCATGGGCTATCGTCCACGGTATGTCGATCCAGTTGGCAGTGGTATCGGTATTTTTCGGGTTCGTGGCCGGGCTGATGTATCTGGGTCAGGCCCGGCGGCTGAAACACAAGCTGCCGCCGATCCGCGGCCTGCGGCTGCCAAGCCTGGAATGGCTACGGCGAGCCAACAGCCGGGCAATCGTTATCTCGGCACTGATGTTGGGTGTGGGTGTGATCTCGGGGATAGTCTTGAACCTGGTTATCTACCGCGCCTACACCAGCCGGGTTCCCTGGAACAATCCACTGGCGCTCGGCACCGAATTGATGTTCGCCTGGCTACTGATCGCCGCGGTCACAGTCGCCCTGTACAAACCGGCCCAAGCCGGCCGCAGGGTCGCCTACTTGACCGTGCTCAGCTTCGTCTTGCTGGTGATCGTCCTGGGCGTGGGCCTGTTTTATGACACACAGCACGGCGAGGTGAGGAGCGAGGGGACAGGGGTTAGGGGCGAGGGGAAC
>JAUWHT010000414.1 GCA_030605745.1 Pirellulales bacterium
CGTAATGCGAGGCGATCCATCACTCGGTCGACATACTCGATTGTTTCCTTAAACGGCGGCACGCCCTGGTAATGCTGAACACGCCCCGGCCCGGCATTGTAGGCGGCCAAGGCCAGTTTCAGGTCACCAAAACGATCCAGCAGACATTTGAGATAACGACTACCGGCCAGAATGTTCTCCCGGGGATCAAATGGCCGAGTCACACTATAATCCTGTATCGTGGAATCAGCCAATTGCATGAGACCTTTGGCCCCGGCGTGGGAAACAGCTCGCGGATTGCCGCTGGATTCCGTCTCGATAACGGCGCAGATGAGGGCGGAGTCCAGTGATGTCTCGTCGGCAGCTTCATCAATAAAACTGCCGTATCGGGCCATAACGGGATCCGGTCGGTCCCGGGGTGCTGCCGTCCGAGGCGGCAGAGCTGCCGGCTGGTGCCGTGAAATCGAAATTGGCGTAGCCGTCGGCAGCGGGATATCCGGTCGCCGGCGCCCCAGCGGGATAGCCCGTGGCGGCGCCTTTAATGGTTTGATGACCGCTTCCGGTTCCTGTCCGTGCTGCCGCTCCAGTACCCGCTCCATAGAGTGGTAGAGAATTTCGGCGATTGAGTTGTGGCCGGATCCGGCCATCTTTCGGGCCAGTTCCATATCGAACAGTTGCGTGAAGGTTTCTTTACCCAGGTCACCCGAGAGGGCACCCTGTTTCGACAGACCGCTTTTGGGAATCGTCCGGCGCATAGTCTTGAGCATCTCGTACATGAACAGCGATTCGAACTCCGCTGCGGCCCGCCGCAGCCGTTGCTTCTCCGAGGCCAGGCCGCCCCGGCCGGAACCTCTGAGTTTCTCTATGCCCGACTGTGGGTAGATCCCCACGGTGGCTTTGGTTACCGGGTAAGACATCAGAGTATGATCAACTCCGCTCTGAGGGCACCCACCTGTTTGAGAGCCTGGAAGATGGCAATAATGTCACGTGGTGTGGCCCCGATCCGGTTCATCGCTTTGGCGATATCCGCCAGATAGACAGAACGCTTCAAGTGCACTACTCGGGCTTTCTCATCAGTCACGGTGATCCGCGACTCGGAAGTCACGACCGTCTCGCCGGCGGAAAACGGCTCCGGCTGTGAGATGACGGGGGTGGACCTGATGTCGACCGTTATAGTGCCGTGAGCCACCGCTACCGGCTCGATGGTCACATGCTGCCCGGCTACGATAGTACCGGTCTTCTCGTTGATAACCACCCGGGCGCTGTTGTCCGGCACCACCTGAAGCTGACCAATATCGGAAATGAACTTCATCCGCTTGGTCGGATGGGACAATGAGTCCGGTACAAGTATCCTGATAGCGCCACCGTCGATCGGGTAAGCCATTAGTCCGTACTTGATGTTGATTCGTTCAGTGATGCGATGGGCCGTAGTGGGATCGGGATTGTGCAGTGAAAGATAAAACTCCCGGGAGGTTTCCTCGGGTGTCGGTAGCGCACCGGTGATCTTGCCGCCACCCGGCACCCGGCCGACGAGAGTGTAATTGCTGACGATTTTATTGTCGTCCACCTGAACGTTGAAACCGCCGATGGAAACCGGCCCCTGCGCAACAGCGTACACTATTCCATCCGGACCCGACAGCGGCGTCAGCAGCAGAGTGCCGCCCTGAAGCGAACTGGCGTCGCCCACGGATGAGACGGTGACGTCAAAATAGGCACCCTTGGTCTGCTGGCTGGAGATGCGCGCCGTTACAATAACCGCGGCGACGTTCTTCACCTTGACCTTGTTGGCCTCGACGGTCAGCCCCATGCGCTCCATCATGTTGACCAGTGACTGCACTGTAAACTGTGTGCCGGTGCCGTCACCGGTGCCGTCCAGACCGATTATCAATCCATAACCGACCAGGTCAACATCCTGCTTGTTCTGGAAAGAACAGATGTCCTTAACCCTGACTTTACCGGCATGGAGGGAAGTGCTGAGTGTGACCAGGATAATCAGCACCAGCACCCAGCGCCACCAGTTGCGACCGGTTCTAATGGTAGTAGTTGACATCCGATTCTCCTAAAAAAGCCAGCTTAAGAAGCGGGATATGGGTCCCGGTCGGGAACTGGTGCTGGCGTTGCCCTTACCCGAGTAATGGATTTCAGCATCGGCAATCAGGTAAGAGTCGATAGTGTTTTGCGGCGTGATATCTTTTTGCCTGACAACACCGGTCAGGTTAAGTGTCTCCCGGTCACCGGAGAGACCGATAGTGCGGGAACCTTCGATAATGAGATCTCCACTTGGTTTGATGGCTACCACCGTCACCGACATCCTGGCTCGCAGGCTGCCGTTGCGGATGTTCTCTCCCTTGCCGTCATGCGAACCCTTGGTGCTGCCGTCGGCGCCAAACAAGGGCAGGAAATCAAAGGGACCTATACCCGGTCCTCCCTTGGCGGAGAA
>JAUWHT010000186.1 GCA_030605745.1 Pirellulales bacterium
GCCTGTTCAACGACCTGTTCTTCGGCAGTCACCACCCGGGCGGCGCCAATTTCGTTTTCGCCGACGGCAGCGTCCATTTCCTCAACGAGACCATCAGCCTGCCGCTCTACCAGGACCTCTCGACCGTCGACGGCGGCGAGGTCAACAAGTGGTTGCCTTAGTACTCAAACTGCAAACGCGGGTGGCACCGACTTCAGGTATTCCAACAGCCACGGCAGGTTGCAGGAGACCTGGGCGCCGCCTTCGGTGGTCTGCTTGACCCGGGAAACCAGGATGCGCTTGTCGGCCTTGATTATGTCGGCGGCCTTGTTCAACCGTGCCATGTCTCCCGGCCCGGGCGAAGACGTGAGCTTGACTTCAATGGCCCAAAGGGACCTGCCGAACTGAAGCACCAGGTCGATTTCGTGCTGATCGCTCGTGCGAAAGAAGAAAGCGTCGAACTGCCGGTCGTGTTGCTGCAATACGCCGAGAATCTGCTCAATGACGAACCCCTCCCAGCTTGCACCCACCCAAGGTTGGTTGAGCAGGTCGTTCTCATCCGCAACATTCAGCAGTGCATGCAACAAGCCGGAATCTCGCCAGTATACCTTGTGGCTCTTAACCAGGCGCTTCTTGATGTTCGCGTGATATGGCTGGAGTCGACGAATCAGGAACGCACCGATCAAGTAGTCCATGTAGCTGTTGACCGTCTGGTAAGACAATCCGAGGCTCTGGCCGATCCGCGCCGCGTTCCAGGCCTGACCGTGCACGGCCGCGACCATCTTCAGCAACCGCTGGGTTACTTGTGACTTGGCAGGCAGCCCCCAATTCGGCAGGTCGCGCTGCGCGAGCAGGGCCAAATAGTCGATTTGCCATTGCGGATATTGCCGCGGCGCGAGCACGCCGCCGTCAGGATAGCCGCCGCAGCACCACAGCCGATTGCAGGCGGCCTTCGTGGGGAGTTCGTTCAATGTAAACGGCGTCAGTTCCACCAGCGACAGGCGCCCCGCCAACGATTCCGAAACCTCCGCCGCAAGCGACGGCGAGACCGAACCAAGCAACAGGAATCTCCCCATGCGCCGACGATCCTGGTCGATGGCTCCACGCAGCCGACGGAAAACCTCGGGCCAGGTCTGCGCCTCATCGAGCACTACCAGGGACTTGCCTTCGATCAGGTCGTTCCATTGCACATCGAGGCGAAGGCGGTCCGCCTCCTGTTCCAGGTCGAAATACTCTCCGCGCAGGGCACGGGCCAGAGTAGTTTTGCCCGACTGACGTGGCCCAACTAATGCCACGGCGGGGTATCGGGTCAGCCGATCTTGCACAACCTGGGATATTTTTCTCGGGACCATGCCTTGCATAATAGAATCTAATTTCTATTTTGCAAGCCCAGTTTCGGCCGATTGTGTGGGAGATGGTAAGGTGGCAACCACCAAATTTGGGAGGAATAGGCAACGAATGGTGGCTGTATTCTGCCCATACTATCCAGATTTGGTGCCTGTCACCTTTCTTCTTCGTCAGAAGGGTAGGTCATCATCCCAATCCCCTTCGGCCGACGACTGTGCCGCGAACTGGTTGAGTTGACGTTCGAGATCCGTACATTTCTCCGCCAGGTCGGGACGGACATCGGTTATCGAATGAAGCTCCTGACAAAACCGCTGAATGACCGGCTCGAGCAGGGCGGCAGATGGATCACAGACGACGGCCCGCAGATTGCCGAAGTGGCGGTTCAGCGCCGAGGCAAACGACGCCGTGTCGGCCGACGCTTTCAAGTCGGTGCCCAACTCTGCGAGGTGGCTGCCGATGCCGAACAGTGCTATCGACGGCGATTCATTTTGGGCGTCGGGGTTCGAGAAGCTCCGCTGCCAAACCGATGAAGACTTGGCCTCGTCGTTCCACGGCATGTCGTCTTCCGGCTCCAATCCGGCCTGCTGTCGCTTCCGTTTCTCTTCGATCTGGCGATCATCATGGACATATCCATCCCGAATCGGTAGTATATCCCTGTTGAGCGTGGCCTTCAAGATGTGGGATTAGCTGTTTCTCGATAGGACGAATAGAGATAACACTGGAGGAACCATGAGCGAGTACCAATACTACCAGTTCCAGGCGATCGACCGGCCGCTGACGGATCGCCAGATGAAAGAGCTGCGGGCGATTTCCACGCGGGCGGAAATCACGCCGACTAGTTTCGTCAACGAGTACCACTGGAGCGACCTCAAAGCCCGGCCACTCGATTTGATGAAAAGGTACTTCGACGCCCACCTGTACTTCGCCAACTGGGGCACGCGGACACTGATGCTGAAGATCCCCCGCAACCTGATCGACGTGGATGCGTTGCGGGGATATTGCACCGACGAGACCTTCTTCGTCAACGTCCATCGGGACCACGCCATTATTACGTTCCAATCGGACGACGAAGGTGGTGGAGACTGGGAATCTGGCGGGGGTTGGCTGCCGTCGCTCGTGCCTTTGCGCAACGATCTGATGCACGGCGACTTGCGCAGCCTTTACATCGGTTGGCTGGCCGGTGTCTGGGAAGAGGACGACGAACCGGAACCGCCGGTCCCGGCAGGACTGAGCAAGCTCAGCGGATCGCTCCAAAGCCTGGCCGACTTCATGCGGGTCGATCCGCACCTGCTCGAAGCCGCCGCGCAAAACGACGCCGCCTCGGCGCCCGCCGGTCCGTCCCACGAGGACCTGGCTGTCTGGATCGGGCGGTTGCCCTCATCGGAAAAGGATCAGTTGTTGTCCCAACTTCTCTCTGGCGAGCAACCCTCGTCGCACGTCCTGAGCAGACTGCGGCAACGATTTCAGAAAGATTTATCCAGGTTTGGTGCCCGTCACCTTTCCTCCCCCGTGTCCTTGCCGGCATCTCGTACGTCCAGACCGAGCATCACCCAGGTCAATCCGTAGAAGATCATTTCGAGCCCGACAAACAAACCGATGACGAAAAGGCCGGACAGCGGCCATTGCCTGTAGATCAGGACGCCCAGCATCAGCGCGACGCCGCCACTGAGTAGCTGCCAGCCCCAGTTGTGGAACCGCATTCCCAGCGCAGCGACGATCCGGAACAGGCCCGAGACGATCAGGAAAGCCGCCACCAAGAGCGTTATGGCAGCAGTGGCTTCCAGCGGCGAGTCCACGATCAGGACACCCACGACCATGTAAAGGATGCCGATCAGCACGTGCAGCAGGAATCCGCTCCACTTTCCCGCCCAGAACGAGCTGACGATCAGCGCAACACCGCCGATCAACAACAGCACGCCGAACACCACCACCGTAAGTACCGACACGAAGAACGCCGAGCCGATCGCTGCAACGCCCAGCGTAATCAGGCCGATCCCCAGGGCAACAAGCCAAAACCAATCCCGCTGAAGCCGCTCCAACTCATGACATGCGGGCTGGGGCGGGTTGCCGGAAGATATGGTCTTCGCGTTACCTTCAAATTCATTACTCATACTATCGCTCCTTTTGAAAGCTGTTACGTGTTACGAAATTGTAGCTTTCGTACCGTGGCTGGGCGAATCGAAATTCGGCAAGACAGACCCACGGGCAAAAACTCTGCGGAAGATTCGGAATAATCGGGTATTCGGGGTCGGGCCGACAGTGCCATTCGTTCCTGGCACGAATGGCACTGTCGTGCGTAAGTATAACGGAATACCCAACCTCCCGCCCCCACGCAGATAAACTGCGTGGAGGCGGCGGGCGGGTGGCACGCCCTGAGGAACGAAGGGCGTGGTTGGGAACACTGGCAACTGTTGCCTTTCGACACACCGAGAGGGAGCGTTCTCGCATACGCCACGCCCATCGCTACGCTCTAGGCGTGCCACCCACGTGGCTACGCAATCTGGTCAGGCCAAGTAGACAGTAGCGATGGCTGCGCCCGCAAGATGCAAATGCCACTACTGCCTGATGTGGTATGTGTGGTATGTGGGGTTAGACCGACAGTAGGCAGTAGGGATATTTTGCATTTTCGCAGGCAGTCATCACTACTGTCTACTGTCGGAACGCGGTAGGGACCGTCCTTGCGGGCGGCCCCCCGCACAGATCCGTACGTGAGGAACTACCTCATACGGCTCCTCCCTTGGGTATCACGGTCAAGATGACACCATCTCTACCAGCCGTAGCCACTCGCGTTAATGCCTCGCATTGCCCGGCACAGTGTCCGGTGCGAACATATCGCGAGTGCATTTCCCTTGGGTGATCCCCTTTCCTCCGCGGACTCCGCCACCAGGGTTCCGGTTTTGTTCGCCCGCTTCGCAGGTACTATGGGACCATCTGACTCCCCGGCGACGTGCACATCGGGCGTACGGCGTTTCGCCTTCCCCGACCGTTCCCCATTACCATCCGACGAGGGAATCGCCTGGGTCTCCCGGTTCTCGCGCATGGAGTTTCCACGCATGCACGGGGTCTTCGACTCCGCGGCGTTAAAGAGCGTCTCGCGTTGATCGTCGCCCTTCATGTTGCCTTCCCCCTGTCAGAACAAGGTCGGCACGCCGAAGTTTTGATTTCGGAGCTGGATACCCGGCCTGCGTGTACCCCTACTAACGCCTCAGCCACGACCTCACGGTCGCCGCCGCATAGCTCGGGGCCGGGATGGTTCGCTAGCCCTTTCCCGTACGACTCTCTCATTCGCAACTCCATACCGGTTTATCCCGGCGCTTTCTCTAACCCCCTAATACCCCCTTTGTGCAACTCCTTTCCCAACCGCAGCACCGCCGCGACGAGTTTCTCCGGGCCGTGACGGATGACGTCGCAAGTGGGCAGGCCGAGTTCGTTGCTCACCCGTTCGCACTCGGCGGCCACCTCACGCTCTGAGAATTTTTGGCCGTTGACTGCCACGCTGATCACCCGGCAGGGGTGCATGATGTTGGCGGCGTACTCGTAGAAGTCGATCACTTTTCTCGGCGGCTCCAAAGGGATGTCTTCCATGCCGAAGATCGCCTTGCGGCCCATTTCGTAGCAGAGGATCAGCCCGTCGGGCATCACGCCGTGCAACAGGCTGAGCGTTACGCCCGAGTAGCGGGGATGGAACAGGCTGCCCTGGCCTTCGACGACGATCACCTCGTGGTGCTGGTTGGCCAGGACGAGCTTTTCGGCCGCGCCGCTGACGAAATCGGCGATCACCCGATCGACCGCGCAGCCGCTGCCGGCCACCATGATGCCGGTCTGCCCGGTGGCTACGAAAGCTGCATCCACGCCCGTCCGCTTGAGCCCTTCGGCCAACTCAACGCTGACGACCATCTTTCCGCAACTGCAATCGTCGGCCACGGTATGTATCCGTAGGCAGTCCTCGCGGATACCCCGGCGGTTGGCCACGTCGTTTTCGTCACTGTCGCGCAGATCGACAAGCTGCACGCCGTGCTCGGCGGCCGCCCGGACGAACTCCGCGTTGTCCTTAAGCAGATCGTGCAGCCCGGAAACGACCGTCATCTTCCGGTCGATGGCCTCCAGCACGATCGGCCGCCAATGCTCGGGGATCTTACCGCCGGGCGGGGCGATGCCCACCAGCAGCGTGTTGGCCCCGGGCGCTTCGGCCAGCGAGCCCACCACTGGAATCTCACCCCCGACGCCCATCACCTGGGTGCAAGTCTTGCCGGCCGACTCCCGGTCCAGCACGGCCACCACTTCCTCCGGCTTGTAACGGATCACACAAATCGCCGTCTTGGCAGTATGCGCATCGTTGTACCCGTCGGTCAGCACGATCATCCTACGCATCAACCACTCCCAACTCGTGATAGACCGACTCGACGGTATCGGCGTCGATCTGCTCGAGTTTGGCCCCGGCCCCGGCCAGCAGGGCGAGGTCGGCCAGTTGGGCTACGCGGCGGGGAATGCCGTGGGAAAGCTCGTGCAGTCGGGCAACGGCCGGATCGTCAAACACCGGCGACTGTCGGCCGGCCTGCGCCAGCGATGAGGCAAGGAAGTCCTGCGTGTCGGACCCCTCCCAGGGCTGCACGTCGATCCGCAACTCGGTTAGGTCGAGCAGTTGCCGGCCCAAGCGGGCCATCTGCTCACGTTGGCCGGCCAGAACGATCGTCAGTCGCGACTGCGGAGACGGATCGTACACGGCTAGCCGCGTTATCTGGTCGGCCACCTGCCGGGTCGCCCGGTCGGCATCGTCCAGCAGAACAACCGTATCGAGTTGCTGGTAGCGGAACTCGGTCAGCCGGTCGGTGAGTCTTCGCCAGAGCGTGGCAACCGAGTCGTCCGGACGCACATTCACCCTAAACCCCACGGCCAGCAGGAAGAGCATCTCGGCCGGCTCGACGGAAACCAGACTGAGCCGGGCCATCGCTCGGCCGCTGCGGCGGAGTTGCTCGGCGAACACCTCCAGCAGCAGCGACTTACCGCTGCCCGAAGGCCCCATCAAAAGCCCCAACCGATGCCGCTGCTCGACCAGGAAGTGGAGCCGGGCCAGGGCCTCCTCGTGCGTCGGGCTCTGGTGGAAGAACCGTGGATCGAGACAACTGCGAAACGGCGACTGCTGCAAACCCCAGTGCTCCAACTGATACATCGGCTTTACCTCCGTGTGATTTGTTCCGTATCTTTGTTATTTTCGGTACAATCCAGTTCAAGACTTGATGTCTCATGCCCGATCGCTACTTCGCCGAGACCCCGATCACCGGCCAGAAGGTCCTGTTGGCCGGGTCCGAGGCCCATCACTTGATTCACGTGATGCGGGCCAAGCCGGGTACTCGGGTCGTGCTGTTCGACGGCAGTGGGGCCGAATTCGATGCGGTGGTCGATCGCACCAGGCGGGCCGACGTTGAATTGGCCATACTTGCCCGCCATGAGGTTGATCGCGAGCCGCCGCTGGAGGTGATCCTGGCGGTGGCCCTGCCAAAAGGCGACCGGCGGAAGTGGCTGGTCGAAAAGGTGACGGAACTGGGCGTGGACCTTCTCGTGCCGCTTAGGACGGCCCGGGCCGTGGCACAGCCGGTCCAGCAGGCCCAGAAGCGACTGCGGCGCACGGTGATCGAAGCCTCGAAACAGTGTGGTCGCAACCGGCTGATGAAGATTGCCAGGCCGCACGACTGGACCGAGTTGGTGGCCGAGACTGCCGCCGCGCCGCACCGACTGTTGGCTCATCCGCATGGTGAACACAAGGACGCCAAGCCGCTGTTGCCGCCCGATTCTTCCGATCCCGTGCTATTGGCCGTCGGTCCCGAGGGCGGTTTCACGGCTGCGGAGGTCTCGCTGGCGGTCGCCGCCGGCTGGCAGCCGATCGATCTCGGACCACGCACGTTGCGCACAGAAACAGCGGCGATCCTGCTCGCCGCGATGGTGGTGCAACCACCCCCATAGTTTAGCCGCCGGGCTTGCCCGGCGCGGTTGTTGCTGGCCCATTCGCTCCAGCGCCAACGCGCCGGGCAAGCCCGGCGGCTAAACGGATGCTACGACGCTTTGGTCGAGCAGTGCGGGGAGTCGCGGCGGGTTGGGCGCGTTAGAGATATGTCTGCCAGCGGCACCGTAACCAGTTCCTCGCCGGTGGGCTGCTCGATCGACTCAGGCGAGATGGTTTTCTTCTTTCCGGTTCGGAACAATCGGCCGACCGGGCCGGAAAGCACGGCCGGCAGGAAGATCAGGTCGCCGATCAACGCGGCAGACAGCAGCGTGAGCATCATCACGCCGAACCGCTGGGTGGGCGTAAAGGTGCTGAAGGCGAACACTGCCAGCCCCAGCCCACCGATCAGCGTCGTCTGCGACATTGCCGTGGCGCAACGTTCGTAGGCCAGCATGGCGGCCCCCTTGCGGTCGCGGCCCTCGTCCAGCCCCTTGCGGAACCAGGTCAAGTAGTGCACCGTGTCGTCCACGGCCACGCCCAGGGCCACGCTGGCGGTCATCATCGTGCCGATGTCGACCATGATTCCCGCCCAGCCCATGATCCCGAAAATGATCACCACCGGGAACAGGTTGGGGATCATCGAGACCAACCCGGCCGACGGACTCTTTAGCACGATCATCATCACCAACGCGATCAACACGAACGCCAGGGCCAGGCTCTCGAACAGTCCACGCATCAATTCGTGCTGGGTCTTGTAGACCAGCGGGACCAGGCCGGTGTAGATGGCCTCGATCCCATCGACTCCTGCCTCGCGATAGGCGGCCAGCACCGGCTCGACCTTCTCGCGCAGATCGTCGACGAACAACCCGTAATCGAGGTCGCCCAGCGCCTCTACCCGGGCACTGACTCGCCAGAGTTCCTTGCCCTGGTCTTCATCGACGGTCAGATACTCGCGGAATTCGGGGCGGTGCTCTTCGAGTTTATCGGAGAGTATCCGGTCGCGTGTTCGTCGGCGGTCGATGCCGGCGATGCGTTCGGCGATGCTGGGTTTTCGTTTGTCCGGCCTGATATCGGGAGCGAAGGTGGCGGCCGACAGCGCCCCGCCCACGTCGTCGAGGCTCTCGACGGCCCGTTCGACGTGGTGCGCCAGCCGCATCCGCTCGACCATGTTCAGGTCGCACTTTTGGTTATCGACGCAGATCACCACTTCCATCGGCACCAGCGGGCCGATGTGCTCTTCCAGCCAGCCGTAGTCGGCAATGATCTCGGCGTCGGGTGAGAAGAGCTTCATCAGTTTGATCGAGGTGTTGATCTGGAATACCCCGAAAGCGAAGAACACCATCACCGCCAGACAAACGCCCGAGACCAGCACGTTGTGGCGGACGACCGCCCCGCCGATCCAGCGCCAACATCGCAGGATGAGCGTGTCCGGCGCGCCGGCGTCACCCTTGTTGCCGTGCTCGGCGGCGTACTGGCGGGAAGGCAAGTAGTGAAGGCAGGCGGGCAGGAGCAGGAAAATCAACACCAGCGTGGCCAACACTCCGGCCGCCGAGTAGATGCCGAACTTGCTGATCGGAATCACGTGGCTGACACACAAGGAGCCCAGTCCCAAGGCAGTGGTCACCGCGGCGATCGTGCAGGGCCAAAAACCGTGCTCGAGTGCCCGGCTGGGCGCACCGTCTAACCCTTTCTCGCGGATCGCGTCGTGGTAGTAGTTGATGATGTGGATCGAGCCGGAGATTGCCAGCACGTAGACCAGCGAGGGCATCGATAACAGCACCGCGTCGCAGGTGCCGCCGCTGAAGAACACAATCGCCAGCCCGACCCCGGCCGATAGAATGGCAATGGAAAACACCATCGCCGTAAGCCGGATGCTGCGGAAGACGAGCCAGGAGATGCCCAGCCCGACCACGGCCGACAGCCCGGCCAGGCGAAACAGCGTCCGCTCTCCTTCGATGTCGATGGCCACGTTGTCGACCGGCGGTCCGCCCAGGCGGATGCCTTCGTACGATTGCTGCCGCCCGAAGATCAACTCGGCAAAGAACTCCGTGGCCGTGTTCCACGACCTGACGAAGATATTGCCGCTGTGTTGTTTCTTCTCCGGCTCGATGTTGCATTCTCGGGCCAACTCGCGGATCTTCTCCAGCGTGGCGCGGAGGTTCTTGCCCTGGGCCTGCTTGGTTAGCGTGACAACCAGGCAGGTCTTATTGTGGTCCGGGCCGATCAGCGAGCCTTCGAGCCGGGTGAGCACCTCTTCGTCGGAGAGTTCCGGGTAGCGCCCCTGCAACTCGTTGATCAAACTGCGACCGGTGATCACGCTCTTGAAGTACCGCGGCTCGTCGGCCGGCCGTGCGGCTGCGACATCCTCCGGGGGAACCAGCTTCTTGGTCAGCAGCTCCAACCGCTGATCGTCCAGCGTACAACCTTCCCAGCTTGCCAGGACGAATTGCTCGTGGGGAAAGTGCTGCTGAAACCAGCGATGCACGGCCGTTTCGGGGAAGTCGTCCGGCAGCCAGTCCCGCACGTCGTTGCGGTTGCTCTGAAGCGCACGCATCGAGCCCATCCAAATGAAGGGCAGCAGGAAGACCAGCGCCGTCACGATGGCAAAACTTCGGCGGGCAAAAAACGGCTGGTTCATGCAGGTAGGGATTAGGGATTAGGGGCTAGGGATTAGGGGCTTGCGGGTTACAGTTACTGAGTACTCGGTACTGAGATACGGAGTCACGAACCCCCACCCCGAATCTATCTTAACGGAACTCCTAACAGCGGTCAACTGCGCACAACGCCAAGGTCGTTTAGCCGCCGGGCTTGCCCGGCGCGTTGTTGGGGTAGCAGTTTAACTGCCACCCCAACAGAAGCAATTGGCCGTCAGATAACGCGCCGGGCAAGCCCGGTGGCTAAACAGTCCCACGGGCCACAGCGCGTAGGCTTGGCAAAATTGCCTACCGCCTACCACGTCCACGTCAGACCGAGCGACAACCCGTGCAAGTACGCGAGGCCGTTGGTGTTGATCCCGGTTGGAGGATCCGTCTCGAAGCGGAGTTGTTCAGGAGCCAGGGCCAGCCCGGTGACCCACATCAGATCGTAAGCCGCGCGGAGCGTCAGGTTGGGCCGAACTTTATAGGTGGTGAGAAAGCCGAATTCGATAACCAAAGCGGCGTCGTCTTTTCGGGCAATGCGGTAGAAGTCTAGTTCGGTTTCGCCTGCGTCATAGCTTGTAACATGACTTTTCTGGTCGCAGAAGTTGATGAAAGGGCCTGCCTTAGCTCGGAAGCCCCAGGTCCACTTGCACTTGCGATAGATGTAGTCGCCGCCGATCTGCAGACCGAACAGGTCGTTGTGGGTAAGGCTGAGGTAGTCGCCGCATAGATTCTTGCCCTCGAACACTCCGCTGCTGGCGTACTGGAACATCGAGTCGATCGAAAACACTCTCAGGCCGAACAGATACGACGTGTACCAGCCCGGCCGGCACTCTCGCCGCCACCTTCCGTTGGGGTGCAGCACCAGGCGATCCGGACGGCCTCGGGGGCGGATTCGCACGTTCAATTCATAGTTGTTGATGTCCGCTTGGTAGACGATCGATTGCCGGTCGGCGTAGTTGAAGCCGAGGACGGCCAAATCGAAGGGACTGAACAGAGTGCCGCCCCAGTTCGGATTAACATCGTTTCCGTAGTTGTACCGGGTCCCGGTGACCGCGAACGATTCGATCCAGTCGTTCAGGCCCCAGTAGGTGAACTCGAGGAAGTGGTCGCGGTTCTCCGAATCGCGCCCAAGATAGCGTCCCAGCGTGCCGAGGTATCCGGCCGCTACGTCAAAGCCCAGCGACCGGGTACCCATCCTCGGCTCGTACACAATAACGCCCCCCGCCCCGTAACCGACAAATTCTTTCGTTAGCGCGATGCCCCGCGGCTTGCTGAGTGTCAATACGCGGACGTCTTGATCGATGTACCACAGCGGTGGGCAACAGCTTCCGCCGCCGCAGACTGCGCAACAGGGGCCTACTGAACAGGGGCCGCATGTACTGCCGTCCAGGCCGATCGAGTCGCACGGCCCGGCCGGGCTGGTGAACGACTCTGCGGTGAGCCACGCCGGCTCCGGGGCCAGAATATCCGACTCCGGCTGTCCGAGTGGTACTTCCTCCGGTTGCTTGGTGGCCGGACTGTCTTGCTCGGCAGTCTGTTGCTCGGCCGATTCGACCGGGGCCTCTTGGTCGACCCATTCAGCCGGACCGTCTTGCTGGGCCAGGGCGTGAGTGCCGATGAGCAGGCCGAGCCAAGCCAGAGTTACCAAAATGCCCTTTATTGCGATTTTCACCAGTTTATCCTCCTTGCCTCCGCGGCAGCCAATAGTTCTCAGCCTAGATTTCTCACCACGGAGGCACGGAGGACACGGAGACCATATGAAATTGCAGTATTCAATGATTGATGTTGTTGAAAACACTTTGATGTCTGACGTCAGTTACAAAACTCTATTAAAGTCTTTTCTCCGTGTTCTCCGTGCCTCCGTGGTGAATTTCTTCGTGAGAAATTCCGGCTAGCGCGCAATCACGGGCTGGTAGCAGAAGCTCACACCTGCCTAATCGGCCAACAAGCGGCCGCAGAATAGGAATAACCGGTAAAATCTCGCGAAAGGCCGTAAATCTCTTGACCATTAAACCGGCTGATAATTCTCTATTCTTCCGAAACGCCAGCAGTTTCCCAAACCACCGCGGTTCGCAACACCCAATCCCCAATCCCTAATCCCTAATCCCCCACCCGCTAGACGTCCGCCCGGGGTTTGTTGTAGACTCACCCCCATGGCTACCCCACTTGAATCTCTACTGGCCAGCGGCACAAAACTCTGGCTCGACTCGATCGACCCTGATCTGGTCCGCGCCAATCGAGCGATCGGGGCGACCGGGGCAACGTCCAATCCGATCATCGTGGCCGATCTGCTGGCTTCCGGACGGTTTGACGAGCAGATCGAGCGGCTGGTGGGCCAGGGGCTTAGCGACGACCAGATCGCCTGGGAGATGACCGACCGGTTGGTCCGCGACGCCCAGGGGGTTTTCCTGCCCGTCTGGGAGGAAACCGGGGGCAACGACGGTTATGTCAGTTTCGAGGTCGACCCATTGTTGGAAGATCCCGGGCTGAATCTGCCGCACGAGGAACGGGTTGCCCAATATGTCGAGTTGGGCCGGCAGTGGTCGGCCGGGCACCGGAACCGGATGATCAAAGTGCCCGCAACACCCGCCGGATTGGACGCACTGGAAGAGCTGGTGGCCGCCGAGGTAACCGTGAACGTGACACTGATTTTCACCCCGAGGCAATACCGCGCCGCCCGTGAGGCCATCTGGCGTGGAGCCCGGCGACGGGAGACGCTGGACGATTTCAAGAGCGTCTACAGCGTCTTTGTTTCCCGGCTGGACGTTTACACCGATCGGGCCGTACCCGATCTGTCTCCGGCCGCTCAGGGGCTGGTCGGCATCCTGGGCGCCAAGCGGATTTGGGCCGAGAACCGGGAGTTTTGGGCCGGGCGCCCCACGCCGCTGGACCAGGAGATCGTGTTTGCCAGCACGGGCACGAAGCGAGAGGACGATCCGCCGTGGAAGTACGTCGAGGCGTTTGCCGGCGGCGACATCCAGACCAATCCCCCGGCCACCAACGACGCGGTCGCTCGAAGCGGCCGCACCTTCGCCCGGCAACTCGATCAATTGCCCCCGCGCGAAGTGGTCGACCAGATCGACCGGATGGTGGACATGCAGCGGTTGGAGGCGATGTTGATGTCCGAGGGGATCGAGAAATTTGCCAAGCCGCAGAAGGCGCTATTAGCACTGGTGGCTAAGAAGCGGCTTGGCTGCCACCCATAAAGCCGCGACCGGTGGTCGCGCCAATACTGTAAGCTGCAAGCGGCCTTACGGCGCGACCACCGGTCGCGGCTTTATGGTGATTCTGTCCCCTCCAACCGAAATGGAGCAATAATGCCCATTGACGCATATTCCTTCTGTCCGTGTGGTACGGGCAAGAAGATCAAGTTCTGCTGTCCTGATCTGCTGGGTGAGCTGAAGAAGATCGACCGAATGGTCGAAGGCGAGCAGTACATCGCTTGCTTGAAGCACATCGAGCGGCTTCAGCAAAGACATTCCGACCGGGCGTGTCTGATGGCGCTTCGGAGCATGTTGTTGCGGGCCACGGGCCAATCGGAGGCAGCAGCGGCCAATGCGGCCGCCTTCGTCGAAAGACATCCCGACAGCATGACGGCCCTGGCCGAGTCGGCCATCACTATCGCCCTGGACCGGGGCGGCCGTGCGGCAATGGGATCCTTGCAGCGGGCGCTGGCCGTCTCGGCCGGAGCAATCGAAAGCCGCGTGTACGAGGCGATGGGCGTTGTGGCCGAGGTCTTACTGACCGAGGGCGAGTGGCTGGCCGGCCGTGCACTGTTGCAATTGCAGATAATAATAGTAGGTAAGGACGATCCGCGCCCAGCGGAATTGTTGCTCGAGTTGAACCGATTGCCGAGTGTGCCGCTGTTGTTCAAGGACGACCAGCCCATGGCAACCCCGCCGGACGACGCGCCGTGGAAAGCCCGATTTGACGAGGCGATGGCCCCGATCAGAACAGGCAATTGGCAGGCGGCGGCCGAGCGGCTGGCCGCGCTGGCGGAAGAGATGCCCGACTCGCCGGCTATCTGGCAAAACCTGGCGATGCTCCGCGGTTGGCTGGCCGATAGGCCCGGCTGCATTGAAGCGCTGCGGAAGTTCGCCGCGCTGGATGTGCCTCTCGAGGACGCCGTCGAGGCCGAAGCACGGGCGATGCTTCTGGCGGAAGACCCGCTGGGCGATCGGCTCGACGTACTCGATGCTGCCTGGACGGTCAACGACGTCGAGCAACTCCAGGTCGGGTTCACGTTGGACCGCCGCGCGATGCAGATTTCGTTCGATCCATCTGCACTGCAAGGTGACGACGACACGCCGCCGCCAAAGACGGCCTACTTACTGCTCGATCGCCCGGTGCCCGAGACGGCCGAGGGCATGACGCTGGACACCGCTGCCCGGATTCTGGGTCGGGCGATGCTTTTCGGTCGTCAAACCGATCGCGAGGCACGATTGGAAGTGGTCAACATGAGGGCGGCTGATCTTCAGCAGGTGAAGGCCATGCTTGGGGAGCTGGCCGGCGAGAGCCTGGGCCCGGAGGCGAAGGAAGAGGTGACCGGGCAGGTGTCGGCCAGCCGCGACTTGCTTCGATTCAAGTGCCGGCTGCCCGATGACGTATCTCCAGGGCAGATCGAGACGCTGGCCGACGAGCACCTCCGCGATGCGCTGTTGGTCCGCTGGCCGAAGCTCGAGCTTGGTATCTTCGACGGCAAGTCGCCCGCCGAGGTCACCGGGGACGAGTCCTGGCAGATCAAGCTGCTGGCCGCGGTGATGGTACTGGAATCCTGGACCGAGCAAATGCAAATGTCAGACAGGTTCGAGTTCAACGAGTTGCGCAGCGAACGCGGCTTGCCGACCCTCGAGCCGATCGACCCGGAGCAGGCACCGCTCGAAGCAATACCGCTGGTGCGATGGTCGCGAGTGATGGTCGAGAAGGTTTCGGACGAAGCGTTACTTGCGGGCTACCAGCAGGCATCGATGTTCGGGGCCCGAGCGGCCTTGCGGAAGTTCGCCCAGGCAGTGATCGACCGGCCGAGCCTTGCCGGTAAGGAGGAACAGCTTGTGGCATACAGTGTGCTGGCCCGAATGGAAGAAGACCCGGATCGAGCACTTCAACACGTCGAGCAAGGCCGCACAGCAGCCGAATCGGCCGAGCAGTCCTCCGCACGGTGGGACCTGTTGGAACTATCACTCCGCTTCCACCGGCGCGAGGGCGCTGAGGCACGGCGGCTGGTCGAGCATATTCAGCAGGAGCACTTCGAGGAGCCGGGCGTGGCCGAGGCGCTAACGCAGTTTCTCATCCACATGGGCGTGCTGCACGGCGACGGCACCGCCGCCGGCCCGCCGCCCGAGGAAGAACCGGCTGTGGCTGCCAACGTCCAGTCGAGCGCCGAGCCAACCAAAATCTGGACCCCCGACAGCGAGCAGCCCGCCGGCGAAAAGAAACTCTGGACACCCGACTGAGGCCGAAAGCATACCGGACAATCTTGCCATCGTCGTGTAGCGGCCGGGCTTGCCCGGCGCGTTTGGATTCGAGTGAATTGGTCATCAAGCAACACGCCGGGCAAGCCCGGCCGCTACACGATTCATGCCAGTTCGCTTGCGGTTACTTGCTCTTGGTTAGTGCGCCGAGCAGTTCGACGACCTTCTGCATTGTTTCCGGCTCGGGCAGCGGCAGCTTTAGGTAAGACTGGCCGGTGTGCCCGTCGCGTGTGACCAGGCCGCCGGGAATGCTGATGCCGCCGGTCGGCTGCTTGCCGGTCCCGCTGCCGGCGGTCAGGGCCTGGCCGAGCTTGTCCAACAGCGACATCCCGGCGGTGAGCACGTCGGTCCAAATCTGTTCCTGCGGCGGCCGCGGCGCGGACGGTTTGACTGCTTCGGCCGGCTCGGGCACGGCGGGTTTCTCGGGCTCCGGCGTCGTCGGTTGCGGCACCGAGCCGGTGGCCTTCTCGACCGATTCCATGAACCGATTAAGCCGGGTGCCGCCCAGGAACACCTCGTCCTGACCGTCGTCGAGCACGCCGCTGAACATCGCGCTCTTGAAGGCCAGCAGCCCGAGCATTCCCTCTTCGATGGTCCCCTGGGCGATGAAGTGGACCACGCGGACCGGGTGGTGCTGCCCCAGCCGGTGCACGCGGCCGACGCGCTGTTCGAGCACGGCCGGGTTCCACGGCTGGTCGAGGTTGACCACGGCGGAGGCGTTTTGCAGGTTCAGCCCCACCCCGCCGGCGTCGGTGGAAAGGAACAGCCGGCAGTCCGGATCCTCCTTGAACTGCTGGATCAGCCCCTTTCGTTTTGGCCCCGGAACGCCGCCGTGGAACATTACGTGGTCCCACCTGCGACGCTGAAGCCGGCGGATAACCAACTCGTGCATCCGCACCCATTGGCTGAAGATCACCACCTTCGCATGCTGCTCTTCGAGGATGTCGGAGAGCACATCGATCAGTTCGTCGGCCTTTACACCGTGGTCAGTCTTGTGGTCGAGCAGGTAGGTGCTGTTGCACGACATTCGCATGTTTTGCAGTGCGATTCGCATCCGCAACTGGTCGGCTTCGGAGAGGAAACCGTACCTGCGCCACTTGAGCACGACCCGGGCGACCGTCTCGCGGTTCTCGTCGTGATGCTTCTGTTGTTGGGAAGTCATGGGTACGAAGAACCGCTTTTCTATCCGCTTGGGCAACTGCTTGAGCACCTTGTCCTTGGTCCGCCGGATAAGGATCGACCCCAGCGTTTGGGAGATCTTCGATAGGTTACGATAGCCGACCACGCGGCCCGTCTCGTCCACGTGCTGGTGCTCGGCCAGGAAACGGAACATCGGACCCAGTCGAAAGCGGTCGATGAACTCGACGATCGAGTGCAACTCCTCCAGCCGGTTCTCCAGCGGCGTGCCGGTCAGAACGAAGGCGTACTGCGACTCGAGCTGCTTGACGCTCTGCGCGGTCCGGGTCTTCCAGTTCTTGATTCGCTGGGCCTCGTCCAGGATGATCAGGTCGGGCCGCCAGCGGCGGATCATGTCCAGATCGCGGCAGATTACGTCGTAGTTGGTCAGCTTGTAGAACGACTCGGCCGCGTAACATTCGGCCCGACGGGGCAGCAGACCTTCAACCACCATCGCCCGGCGGTCGGTGAACTTCTCGATCTCCTGCTTCCACTGGTGCTTAAGCGAGGTGGGCGAGATGACCAGTACGCGTTCGATGCCGGCTGTCTTGGCCAGGATTTCGGCCGCCGCGATCGCCTGGATCGTCTTGCCCAGGCCCATGTCGTCGGCGATCAGGCAGCGACCGGCCTTGGCGGCAAACAGCGTGCCCGTCCGCTGGTAGCTGTAAAGCGACGTTTTGAGCAGCTTCTTAAACGCCGGGCTGGCGGCATCGCGTGGAAACGCCTTCTCTACCGCCTCCTGGAGCCTGGCCTTGTCGCGGACCTGGGCGATGAACCCGAGCGCGTCGTCGTAACAGCGAAACTCGTGCCCGTTCGTGGAGGCCCGCTTCAGAAAGCTGTGAAAACGCGAGTACGCGTCCGGTTTGAGCCGGCCCTGGGGATCGAAAAAACGCTGGGCATAGGTCCTAAGTTGTGTGGGGCATTCGGTGCCTGGACGGAAGATCACCTCGCGCCGGGCACCGTAGTGCAGGTACACCTGGCTGTATTCCGGCTGGAAGCCCAGGGCCAAGGCCGCCTTGGCCCCGCGACGGCGGCTTAGCTTTGCCAAGGCGAACTCAATGTGCTTGCAGGTGCCCAGCGTGTTGACGGCGAAGTCCGGACAGGAGCAGTAGTTCTCGCCCAGTCCTGCCCCGCGGATCGCCACCCGGTAGGTCCGCTTCGTCTCGGGGTTGGTCACCTCGAATTCCGAGAAGATCGGCTGACTGCCGATGTTTTTCATGCGGAAGTCCTGTTCCCAGCCGAACTGCCGCCGCAGGGCCACCTGCCACGCTTCCAGCGACATCTCCGCCGGCTTTCGCAGCCGGGAAATCTTTTTCTTGCTCGTACCGGCCGGGGACTTGGACCCGGCGGTCCTTCTGCGGCGTCCACTCTTCGTCGTGCCCTTGACATCCGTTCGAGGCGACATGCGGCCCTTCCTTTTGATTGGGGTTAGTTGGCAATCCGCACAATCTACATCTTCCCCGCGAAATCTCCAAGGCCGCTTGTGGCTTTGCACGGCTCCCCCATGGCCCGCCTGTTCCAGGGGTGTACAATAAGTAATTCTCGACAATAGCTGGTGGACAACGGCCCGCGGATACACTACCGCGACGCGTTACCGCGACGCGTTGCGCGGGCGGCTATTGGACTGTTTTTTACGAATACTATTTCAAATCAATGCAACAAACCGAACTCGACCTCTGGCACATGCGACGGGCGCTGGAGTTGGCGGCCCAGGGGCAGGGGTACGTCGAGCCGAATCCGATGGTCGGCTGTGTGATCGCCCAGGGGGCCGAGATTATCGGCGAAGGCTGGCATCGTCGCTTCGGCGGCGACCACGCCGAGATCGAGGCACTGCGGCTTGCCGGACGTCGAGCAGCCGGGGCCACGTTGTATGTCACGCTGGAGCCGTGCTGCCATCACGGCAAGACCCCGCCTTGTACCCAAGCCATCCTCGAGGCCGGCATTCGACGGGTGGTCATGGCCTGTCGCGATCCCTTCCCGCAGGTCGACGGCGGCGGCGCGGCCGAACTGCAAGCCGGTGGTGTCCAGGTCGAAGTCGGTTTGCTCGAAACGGAGGCACGTCACCTCAACGCACCGTATCTGAAACTCATCGAAACCGGCCGGTCCTGGATCATTGCCAAATGGGCTATGACGCTCGACGGCAAGATCGCCTCGCGAACCGGCTCCAGCCGCTGGATCTCCAGTGCCGAATCGCGCAGGATTGTCCACGCGATTCGCGGCCGGGTGGATGCAATCGTAGTCGGTCGGGAGACGGCCCGGCGCGACGACCCGCTGCTTTGCGCTCGGCCGCCCGGACCACGCACGGCCGTGCGCGTGGTGGTCGACACTCGCGGCTCGCTCAGGTCCGAGAGCCAACTGGTTCGCACCGCCCGGCAGACGCCCGTGCTGGTGGCCGTCGGGCAGGAAGCAACCGAGTCCGACCGCAGCCGGTTGACCGAAGCCGGCTGCGAGCTATTTGTCTGCAATGGCGAAACCCATGCTGCCCGATTGGACACGTTGCTGGCGGAACTCGGCCGGCGGCGGCTGACCAACGTGTTGGTCGAAGGCGGTGGCCGGCTGCTGGGCAGTCTGCTCGACGCCCGACAGATCGACGAGGTTCACGTATTCATTACCCCAAAGCTCATCGGCGGTGCCACGGCCGGCAGCCCGATCGCTGGCCAGGGCATCGAGCATATCTCACAGGCCCTTCCCCTGGATGCGCCCGAACTGCAACGAGTCGGCAGCGACGTTTATCTGCACGGTCGCATGCTCGGTCAAGGGTAGCCGCTTGCGGCTCAGCCCGGCCTGACCCCATGACTTCCATGACTTCTGACCCCATGACTTCAGATCGGCAGTTCTAATCGACATCAGCCGGATCGTCTGCCCATAAAGCGGCTTTGCGTCGGTCATGCCTGAGCGTGCCCCCGGGGGGTTTGACGCCCACGGCGAATCTTGCTATCCTTCTAATTTGCGGTCCGTGGCAGTGGGGTGCAAGGCGAGGATGCTCTTTAGTTTAAATAAGAGAAAACTCAAACTATAACTGCTAGCATGCTGGAAACGTGAAATATGCTGGTAACAAGGGGCTAGGGGCTAGGGGTCAGGGGCTAGTGAGCAAGTTTTCTGGCCCCTGATCCCTGGCCCCCTGTTTTCCAGTGCGAATCCACATTTCCCACGTGCTAGTGTTTACACTTTGAGGAGAAAAGTAGAGGAACGAAATATGACAGACAAGAAGCAGCAAGACAAAGAGTACGTGCTCAAGGCAGCCAAGCAGAGCGATATCAAATTCGTCAGCCTGTGGTTCACCGACGTATTGGGACTACTGAAGGGGCTTGCCCTGACGATAGATGAGCTGGAAACCGTCCTTGAGGAGGGTGCGGGGTTCGACGGCTCCTCCATCCAGGGATTCGCCCGCATTGACGAGAGCGACATGGTAGCCATGCCCGACCCACAGACGTTTCAATTGATCCCGTGGAACTCCAATGACCATGGGCGCGTTGCCCGAATGTTCTGCGACATTGTCAAACCGGGGGGCGAACCCTTCGACGGTGATCCCAGGTATGTATTGAAGAGGAATCTTAAACGGGCGGCGGATATGGGATTCACCTTCTATGTCGGGCCCGAACTCGAGTACTTCTACTTTAAGGACTCCCAGAAAACAGAGACCGTGGATTCGGGCGGATACTTCGACTTGATACCACTCGATGCGGCCAGCGAGTACAGACAACATACTGTTCTCACTTTGGAGGGTATGGGAATCGGCGTTGAATACAGCCACCATGAGGTGGCTCCCAGCCAGCATGAAATCGACATGCGATATACGGATGCTATGACCATGGCCGATAACGTGATGACGTATCGGCTAGTGGTCAAACACATTGCGTCGAATCACGGGATGCACGCCACCTTCATGCCCAAGCCGATGTTCGGCATGAACGGCAACGGCATGCATGTGCATCAGTCGCTATTTAGGGGTGATAAAAACGTATTCTACGACAAGAATGACGAGTACCACCTTTCCAAGGAAGCGAAGTGGTACATAGCGGGGCTGCTGAAGCACGCCCGTGAGATCACCGCAGTTACTAACCAATGGGTTAACTCCTACAAGCGGCTGGTCCCCGGCTTTGAGGCTCCGACGTACCTTTCCTGGGCACGAAGGAGCCGAGCCGACCTGATTAGAGTGCCGGAGTACCAGCCCGGAAAGGAGAGTGCCACCAGGATCGAGTTCCGCTCTCCCGACCCGGCGTGTAATCCCTACCTGGCCTTCAGCGTAATGCTGGCAGCCGGTCTCGAGGGGATCGAAAAGCAGTACGAATGTCCGGATGCTACAGAGGAAAACGTGTATGAGATGACCGAGGATGAACGAGCCAGAAGTGGAATTGGAACTCTGCCGGCCAGCCTCTGGGAAGCTATCAACCTCGCCGAAAAGAGTCAGATCGTGCGAAGAACCCTCGGAGAACACGCCTTCAATGCCTTCATCGAGAGCAAGAAAATCGAGTGGAACGAGTACCGCAGCCAAGTCACTCAATGGGAACTCCGAAAATACTTGCCCATCTTATAGTCGATCACCCACAAAGCCGCGACCGTTGGTCGGGCGCGACCAACGGTCGCGGCTTTATGGGCAGCCGAACAACGTAAATACATCTACCTTCTCAATCATCACCTGGAGGATCTTCCCAGTCAAGTGCTTCGGACCGTCGAACACCACGATCCGGTCGCAGGTTGTGCGGCCGACAAGCTGCGTGGGCTCGCCCGCGGCGCCGCGCCGGCGGGCGGCCTTGCTGGGGCCCTCGACGAGTATCTCCACCGTGCGGCCGACTAATGGCTGATTGTCTTCCAGGCTGATCGCGTTCTGGATCGCCAGCAACTCGTTGTTCCGCCGCCGTTTCACATCGTGTGGTACATCGTCGTCGTACAGTTCGGCCGCCCTGGTCTTCGGCCGCGGGCTGTACTTGAAGATGAAGCTGTTCTTGAACCGTGCGCCGCAGACCAGATCGACCGTCTGCCGGAAGTCGTCTTCCGTCTCGCCGCAAAATCCGACGATGAAGTCACTGGTGATCGCCGCCTGGGGAACCGTTTGGCGGATATGGGCGAGCATCTTGCGGTAGGCTTCGGCGGTGTAGCCCCGCTTCATCCGCCGCAGGACCCGGTTCGAGCCGCTTTGGGCCGGCACGTGCAGATAGGGCGAGACCTTGGGCAGATCGCGGACCGCTTCGAGCAGCTCGGTCGTCATTTGCCGCGGGTGGTTGGTCACGAATTTCACCCGCCTTAGACCCTCGACCTCTTGCAGCCGGTACAACAAGTCGGCCAGCCGGATGGTCCGGCCGCTGCTGCGGTCCCGGTAGCTGTTGACCGTCTGGCCCAGCAGTGTCACTTCAAGGCACCCCTGTTCGGCCAGGCGTCGGACCTCGGTCTCGATCTGTTCAGCCGGCCGGCTCTGCTCGGGACCCCGCACGCTGGGAACGATGCAGTACGCGCAGAACTTGTCGCAGCCGAACATGATCCGCACCATCGCCTGGTGCGGCACCGGGCGGACCTTCGCGGTCCGCAGCGGCTCGAACCGCGCAAAGCTCCGCTCGACTGCCGCTCGATCGGCCGAGTTGCGGTCCGGGCTGACTTCCATTTGCGGACCGTCGCCGGCAGCAACCCGCTCAAGAAGCGCCGCAATCCGCCCCAACTGGCCCGGACCTACTACCAGGTCCACGTGTGGGGCGCGGCGAAATATCATCTGCTGGTCCTTCTGAGCCATGCAGCCGATCACACCGATGATATTTTGCGGATGTCGATCCTTGACGTGCTTCAGCCGGCCCAAGGCACTGTAGATCTTGTCCTCGGCATGTTGCCGGACGCTGCAAGTGTTGAACAATACGGTATCGGCCTCGCGGGCACTACCGACCAGCTCATAACCGGCGTCCAACAACTCAGCGGCGACCAACTCACTGTCCAGCACGTTCATCTGGCAGCCGACCGTCTCGATGTATAGACGCTTAGACATCAAGCCAATTTGCAATTGTCAATTCTCAATTTGCGGTAGTGCCTCATGATGTTGGCAAGAAATAGCGGGGTTGTTATGCTATTGCCTCCCCTGTTGCGCCTAAATGTGCTAGCAGCAGTGCGAGGAGGCTGGCGATGGCAAGGAAAGATCGGAGCAACCA
>JAUWHT010000133.1 GCA_030605745.1 Pirellulales bacterium
GATGCGAGTCCCCTCCCCCTCCGGGAGAGGGTTAGGGTGAGGGTTATTCGGCAAGAAACCCCCGCTATTTGCGGTGTGATCCATGCCGCCCTCACCCTCTGCCCCTCTCCCAAAGGGAGATTTAAAACACGTTCTTAGACAGGTTCCTCCGCGCGTTCATGGAAAGTATCTGCCCGAGGCGCCCGTCGTCGATCGCCTGTTTTGCCATCACCACGCGGGGATCAAATCGGCAGACGTGACCGACCATCAGCAGACTGCCGCTCCGGTTGGCGGCGTCAATCATAAGGTCGCAGTCCTCAACAGTGCGAGCCATCGGTTTTTCCACAAGCACGTGCTTGCCGCTGCGCAGCGATTCAATGGTGATGTCACGATGATCGTCAACATTGGTCGTGAGGCTGATCGCGTCAATCGACGGATCGGCCAGGAGTTGGCGATAGTCGGTGTAGCGCTTCTGCACGTCGTAGCGGTCGGCCAACTCCCCCAGTCGCTTCTGCCGCCGCGTACACAGCGCCGCCAGATGAATACCCGGCATGGTCGAAAGCGTGTGCGCATGCACCTCGCCAAAATATCCCAACCCGACCACACCCCATTGGATCATGTTCACTTCGCTCACCGTGCTACTACTACAATGCTAGGTTCAAATGATCTACCCGTTTAGCCGCCGGGCTTTCCCCGCCCGTTGGTGGGTGTCAAAATTCACGAACGCAAACGCCCCGGGCAAGCCCGGCGGCTAAACGACTATTTGAAATGTCAACTACTCCACAACCTGTGTGGCCGCGGTGCGCCGGGCCTCTTCCAAAACGCTTTCGAGCGACACCGAGCGACCGTCCTGGAGTTTGCTCTGGTGTGCAGCCTCCATGAAGGCGTAGATTTCCAGGGTTTCCTCGGTGCTGACAGGTGGCTTGCCAGTCTTGAAAAAACGGGCGATTTCGCCGACTATAGGTCTATACACATCGGTCGCACAGCCTTCGTCGGTTCCGTCGTGGACCACGGCGTCGGTCCCGTAGACGGTTGCGCCGTAGGCGAGCAGTCCGTCGCGGATTCCGCGGAAGGTTCCCACGCGCCCGTCCTCCCAAATGCCGGTCACCAATTCCGTTCCATCGGTATACACCCGGGCAACCGACTTGCAGCCGGTGCCCATGATTGTGAACAATGTTTCTACCCCGTGGACGCCGTAGTAGAACAGGTCGCTGTGGTACTCCAGCATCATGCTCGGGCTGTAGGCATCACAGCCGACGATCCGGCCAAGGCGCGGATTGTCCCGCAGCTCAACCACCTCGCCGATGAAGCGGATCGCAGAACTGGAAAAGCAAGGCGTGCCGGACTCGTTTGCCAGTCGATAGATTTCCACCGTGTCGGCCATCGAAGCGGCCACCGGCTTGTCGATAAACGTGGGTTTGCCGGCGGCCAAGGCCGGCCTGATCTGCTCCAGGTGGGGCCGCCCTTCCTGGCTCTCCAACAAGACGAAATCCACCTTTTCCACCAGTTCGTCAACCGAATCAACGATTTCCACGCCCGCCACGCGAAGCTGCTCGGTACACTCCCCGACGCAATCCCAGCTACACGGCAAATCCGGACTCCCCCCGGGATATCCGGCCACCACGGTCAAATCGGCCGGATCGCCGGTCGCCCCGGGATCGTTCAGTATCTTCGCGAACTCGACGGCGTGCGGCGTATCCAATCCGATGATCCCAACTTTCATAGGCACCTCCTTTATAGATATGGCTGTTGGCTCGGCTACACTTCTTTCGGCACTACGTACGGTTCGCGGTACTTGGGTTTGTTCAACATCGCGTCGGCCTCGTCGTCGCCGATGATGGTCTCCGTGGCCGGATCGAAATTCAACGGCCGGCCGACCTGGTAGCTGGTGCGGGCCAGCAGACAGAGCACCATCGACTTGTGCCCTTCCTCGACGTCGGCGGCGAGCACCTTGTGATCGCGGGCGCGGCAGGCGGCGATCCAGTTGCGGAAGTGAGGCTCTTCGCTAAACAAATACAAGTTGACCTTATTCGACCCGGCCTTATCGGAAAACCAATCGAACACCTTCTTAGGCCCCGGCTCACACTTCAGCCCAAGGAAGGTGCGGTAGCTGCTGTAGTCGGGAAAGATCAGGTAGCCCTTGCTGCCGAGGAAGATCGTTCCGACGGGAAAATCCCGTTGCATGAACGGGTACTCATCCCGGAACCCCGCCTCGGAGTTGGTGTACCACGAGCGGTGCTCGTAGGTGACATACGTCTTGGGCTTGTCGAACTGGAAGGTCAAAGCCGTGTGCGTCGGCGAGGTGCGGTCGTCCTCGTGAACAAACGTCCCGCACGTGGCGGTCCCGCGCGTGGGATGCTCGTCGAGCCCCAGCCCCCAACGGATGATGTCCAGCAGGTGGACCGCCTGGTTGGAGAACGGACCGTTTGCCAACTCGAGAATGAAATACCACCGTCGGTGCCAGAACGAGCTGTACTCGTGCATCG
>JAUWHT010000210.1 GCA_030605745.1 Pirellulales bacterium
AAGGGCCGTTTACGGCCCGGCCCGCCGAAGGCGGTATTAGGCCCGGCATTTATGCCGGGTTGGAGAGCCCGAGAAGCCCGAGAGTTCTCACCATCACGGCAACTGTCGAGGCCCGTTTACGGGCCTTCTCGTAGTAGTGGCTTAAGCCTTTTGAACTGGTGAGGATGTCCCGGCTAAAGCCCGACAGCGAGAAGCCCCGTAAACGGGGCTATGTTTTCCTTGAGAACAAAGCCCCGCCAACCCGGCATAAATGCCGGGCCTAATACCGCCTTCGGCGGGAAGGACCCTAAAGGGCCCTCGTTGAAAAAAGTTTTTGGACAAATTCAAAGGAGGTTAAGATGTCACCAAGTATTCGAGACATGGCAGAGTATTGTGCGATTGCAGTTGTAATTGCCGGCATTTGTGGCCTGCCGGCGCGGGCGGTGTGTGAGGAGAATGCCGCCGTCAGCATCTACACGGTAAGAGCGATAACCAACAAGAGGATATTGCCGGACAGCGCGACTATCCCCGGGGAAATCTCCGATACCCTGTCCGTGGTTGCCACGCCCGGGGAGTATGAGCCGGCGAGTTTCGTCTTGCGCGCGAAGGAAGATATTCAAGGCTTGACGTTGGAGGTTGCCGATCTGAAGGCCGACGGCGGCCATACAATCTCTTCCTCCAATATCGATATCAAGGTGGTGAAGGTCTGGTATCAGGACGAAGGCTTTCGATTACAGGAGCAAACACCTGCCCGCGCCTATAACCCGATCGCGCTTACGTACCACAACAAGCCGAGCAGATACAAAAAGGTCCTGGTCCCCGAGCTTCTGCTTAATGATGATTCCCTGATCAAAGTGGACACGGAAGAAAAGCAGAATTACCTCAGGGTTTCCGACAAGGGAAAGCCAAAACACCTTCTTATCAGCGGCGATAAGAAAGGGGAAGGTGTCGCCGGATTACTTGCCGTCCCGGTTGCCGATTCCCCATCGTTGCTGCCGGTCGATATCCGGCAGAAGACCAACAAGCAGTTCTGGGTGACGGTCAGGGTCCCGGACAGTGCGCCTGCGGGCATCTACACGGCCCGGGTTGAATTCAAGACAGAAGGGCACTCTCTGGGGACCTTGAAGTTGCAGTTACGGGTTCTCCCGTTCAAACTGGCTGAGGCTTATGATATCTCCAGCATGTACTACTGGTATGGACCAAGCAGCAAGGTTTACGGGGACAGGGTCGCGGAGCAGTTCGGCAAAGAGATGGAGAACATGTATGCCCATGGGGTAGTAAATCCCACACTTCCCGCCGGACCCCTCAGCAAGCTGGAAGAGTACCTGAAGATCAGGAAGGCGGCCGGCATGAACGGGAAGGCCCTTTTCTATATGATGTCTATAGGCAATCCGACTGCTGCCGACAAGCTACAGTCGCTCAAAGACAGAGTAAAGGAGGTGGTGGAGATTGCCAAGGCCTGTGAAATAGAAGAGGTCTATCTTTATGGCAGAGACGAAGCGCTGGGCCGCGGGAAGCAGGACCTTACGTCGCAACGACCTGCCTGGGAAGCAGTCCACGAGGCCGGGGGCAAGGTGTTTGTTTCCGGCGTAAGAGCCGGTCATTATCGAGACGAAAGAAGCCCCGGCAATTTCGGTTTCATGGGAGATATCCAAGACTTGATGGTCTGCAATGGCTATCCACACAGAGAAGAGGCCGCCAGGTGGCACGCCAAAGGGCACAAGATAGTCTGCTACGCCAATCCCCAATGCGGTGTCGAGCAGCCCGACACGTACAGAAGGAACTACGGTCTGCTGCTCTGGCAGAATGACTACGACGGGGGAATGACTTTCTTGTATCGTGAGGTCTGGGATCATCATGTGGTCTGGGATGATTTCTACGGGAGGTCACCCCACAAACGGCATAACATGGTCTATCCCACCATGGATGGAGTAATCGACACTGTCCAATGGGAAGGATACAGAGAAGGGGTGGATGACGTCAGATATCTGAACACCCTGCTTCAGGTGATTGAGAAGGCCAAGGTATCCGCAGACGAGAAAACGAAAGCGATAGCTTCAGAAGCCCAAAACTACCTGAAGGAACTAAAGGATAACGACATCAACAAGGCCAGAACCGATCTGGATGCCGTTCGCTCGGAGATAATCGACTATATCGTTAGGCTGACCGCTCGGTAACCGCAAAGGAGATCAAAATGTCACTGCTGAAGTCGTTTTGTGTGATCGGGTTGTGCGTCGCAACAGGCTCACTTGCATATTGTGAGGATAAGCAAAAAGGACCGCCCGGTGAATCGCCGCCGAACATCACTATCGAGAATGGCTACGTGCGATATGTGGTCGGCGCCGACGGGCGCAACCTGAGCTTCGTGGACAAGCGCTCGGGCAAGGAATACTTGGCCCAAAAGGGGCAGCGGGCCTTTGTGAGGCTGAAAAAAGGTGATGCGTGGCACGAGCCGACCGCTTGTACTTTTGCGGACGGCAAGATCACCGTGCAGTTCCAGAAGGCCGGCGTCACGGCTGTGCTGAACGCCGCGTGCAAAAAGCATTACTTCGTGTTCGAGGTCGAGTCGGTCAGCGATCCGGACGTCGACGAGCTGTTGCTCTCGAACCTTGCCGTCACATCATGCAAGTGCGTAGGCTGGATGTCGGGCGTGGCATCGGACGACGATTTTGCCGCGTGTGTGCGCCCGCTGAATCTTCAGGTCAACATGAGCGTGGGCGGAAGCCCGGCCGTGCTTCGCTCAACGTGTTACCGCAAGTACGGGTTGGTCGGCGCGAAGGTAGCGCTGGCCGGATGCCCCGCCGCCGAAATCCGCGAGGTGCTCAAGCAGGTGATTCGCGACGAAGGCCTGCCTTATTCCCCGCTGGGCGGGCCGTGGGCCTTGGAGGCCGAGGAGAACCGCGGGTCCTATGTCTTCGCTTACGTCTCGGAAACCAATGTCGAGCAGTGGATCGCGCTGGCTAAGAAAGCCGGGATCACTTGCGTGCATTTCAACGGATGGTGGCGCTCGCTCGGACACTACCAGCCGCGAAAGGGCCTCTTCCCACATGGTCTGGACGGTATGAAAGCCACGGTCGAGAAGATCCATGCCGCCGGCTTAAAGGCCGGGATGCACACACTGACCGGCTGTATTTCTGCACATGACCCCTGGGTGACGCCGGTGCCCGATAAGCGCCTGGCCGTAGACGCCTCGTTCACCCTGGCAGCGGCCGTTGACGACAAGGTGGAAACCTTGCTGACCGCCGAGCAGCCCGACGAGTTTGACACCGTTTGGGCCGGCGGGAGTCACGGGAACGTGGTTCGAGTGGGAGACGAGCTGATTCAATTCACGGGTCTTTCGCGGGAGCCGCCGTATGGTTTCACCAGTTGCCGGCGCGGAGCGTTCGGCACCAAGGCGGCCGCCCACCAGAAGGGAGCGGCCGTGGATCACTTGTTTGTCTGCTATACGGCCTTTCAGCCCGATGAGAACTCCAGCCTGGTGGACGAGGTGGCCGGTGCGATCGCCAATGTCTTCAATACTTGCGGTTTCGACATGATCTACATGGACGGCGCCGAAGGCATGGTGGGCGGCTGGCACGGCGTGTCAAAGATGCGGGCGGCCATCTTCAAGAAGATCAACCGGCCGGTGCTGGTCGAGGCGAGTAGCTGGGGCCACCACTCATGGCCCTTTCATTCCCGGATCGGCGCGTGGGACCATCCCAAGTGGGGCTTGAAACGGTTCATCGACGTTCACTGTCGGGCGACCGAACGATACCGCGAGAGCAGTCTGCTGCCGGCGCAGTTGGGCTGGTGGGCGATCTTCGGTCCCAATCGCGAACCACCCGCGCAGAATTGCCCGACGAGGTCGAGTACCTCTGCTCGAAGGCCCTGGGCTATGATGCGTTGTTGTCTTTTCAGGGCGTTGGACCCGGCGATCGGCCCCCGAATGCACGCCAGGACGAGTACCTGGAGATGATCGGCCGCTACGAGCGACTGCGCCTGGCCGGCTACTTCTCCGAATCAGTGAAGGAGAAGTTGAGACAGGAAGGGGACGAATTCCGGCTGGTCCAGGTGGCCGACGGAGTCTGGCAGCTCGTTCCGACGGACTATGCCTTGCACAAGGTGACCGGGCTGGACGACAGCACAGATACGTGGACGGTCAAGAACAGATTTGCTGCCCAGCCGGTAAAGCTGAGAATCGAGGCCCTTTATTCAGTCGAACCGTACGACAGCGCCGAGTCTCTTGTGCTGGCCGACTTTGGCAAGGAGGACGAATTCACGGACCGGGCGGCGGCCTCCGGCATCACGCACTCGCTGAGCAGTTCCACTGAGCAAGTCAAGGTCGGCCAGGCCAGCGGCCGCTACTCGGCCACGAGCACGACCAAATCGCGACAGGGCGCGTGGGCCAAGGCCGCCAAGATATTCACGCCGACGGTGGACATAGACAAGTACGATGCGCTGGGAGTCTGGATACATGGCGACGGCAAAGGAGAACTGCTCAACCTCCAGTTGACCACTCCACCCCAATACTACCGCGCATGGGATGAGCACTATGTGAAGGTCGATTTTCAGGGCTGGCGGTACTTCGAGCTACTGCTGCGCGAACGCGACGCCGAGAAATTCGGCGACTACGTGTGGCCCTACCGGGGCCACTACTCGGTTTATCGTGCCCCGCTGCAGCGCAAGCACTTGAGCGGGCTGAACCTGTATTTCAACAATCTGCCTCCGGAAGATAGCGTCGCGTGCTACCTCAGCCCGATCAAGGCGCTGCGTACGAAGAAGGTGAAACTTCGCAATCCGAGCATCGAGGTGGCCAGCCAGCGTATCGTCTTCCCGGTGACGCTGGAAAGCGGCTGTTACATCGAGTTCAACTCGATGTCCGACTGCAAGCTCTACGACGAGCGAGGCGCGATGGTTCAGCAAGTGCAGCCGCAGGGTGAAGTGCCTGATTTGGCCGGCGGCAAGAACGAAGTGAAGTTCACGTGCGGCAGCACTCAACACTATAATCCCCGTGCAACGGTCACCTTGATAACACATGGAAAACCATTGCAGGAATAGGACGTACCAACGTTCCCCAATGGAGGTGATTCACATGTGTACAAGAATAGCAAATTGTTGTGTGGCGATCGTACTGCTCGGCAGTGTTTGTGGTTGGCCGTCATCCGCGGTAGGAGGTGAGAATGCCGTGTTGGCAACCTGGTCGGTCGATCCGTTGGTCAAGGTCTTTCGCGATGCGAAGCCGGTTGCCGGTGAGGCTATCGCAGAGGTTGCACGTGGCGAACATGCCACGTGGCAGATTGTCGTCCGCTCCGCAAAGCCGATTGAAGGATTGCGCGCCGAGATCGACCAACTGACCTTGGAGGCAGACAAGGGGACTACGTTGAGGGGAGCTATAGTGCGATTTGTCGGTTATGTTCCGGTGGATCGGCCAACACAGAAGCTTTCCAAGAACCCGCTACGCAAGGTGCCGGACGATTTTCCCGACCCGCTGCTCGAAGAGCCGACGATCGACGTGGAGGCTGGCGAAGCGCAGCCGATCTGGATCACAGTGGCGATACCGCAAGGCGCCCAGCCGGGTCTGTACCGCGCGAAAGTGCGCATCTGCGGAAACGTCGACGGCCGCGATGTTTCCGCCGAGGTTCCAGTGGCGGTCCGCGTGTTTAGTGTAACGGTTGGTAAGTCGAGGCTTTGGGTGACGAATTGGTTCGCGATGCAGTGGCGGCACATGGAGATCTCGCCGAAGGGCGATTCACCCGAGTATTGGGCCCTGCTCCGCCGCTACGCACGGAACATGGCGGAACACCGTCAGAACGTGGCAAGAATCTCGCCATTGTCGCTTGCCAGCTTCAGCCCGGGCAAGGACGGCAAGCTTCAGATCGACTTCTCGCGCTTCGATCGCTGGGTGACCATCTTCATCGAAGAAGGGGTGATCGGCCGAATCGAGGGCGGACACCTGGGAGGACGCTCCAAAGGTTGGCTCTCGCCGATGGTCGTTAGGATTCGAGAAATCGAGAACGGAAAAGTCATAGCCAAAACGGTGGATCCCTCCAGCCCCGAGGCCGATCGCTTCTACGCCCAATTCCTGCCGGCGTTGGTCAAACACCTTCGGGAAAAGGGCTGGCTGGACCGGTACATGCAGCACTTGGCCGATGAGCCGATCGAGATGCACGTGGAAAGCTATCGGGCAATGGCACAACTTGTCCGGAAGTATGCTCCCGAGTTGTCGATCCTCGACGCAGGCCGCCTGACGAAGCTCCTGGTCGGCTCGGTCGACATCTGGGTGCCGATCCTGCAACACTTCCATCGAGATTTCCCTTTCTACCAACAGCGCCAACGGGCCGGAGAGGAAGTCTGGTTCTATACGTGTGTCTTTCCCCAGGGCGAGTACGCGAACCGGTTCATCGAGCAGCCCCTGTTGAAGACTCGGATCCTGCACTGGATGAATTATCGTTACGGTGCGACCGGATACTTGCATTGGGGATACAACCACTGGCGGGACGAGAGTCCGTTTACGCACACCACCCCGCCTCATCCGGGGCCGCCGTACCTGCCGGCCGGCGACGCCTGGATCGTTTATCCCGGTCGGGACGGACCGATCGGGTCGATCCGGTTTGAGGCCATGCGCGACGGTATCGCCGACCATGAGCTTTTGAGCATGCTCGGCGAGCGGGATGCCGCGGCAGCCAAACGACTTGCGTCGAAACACGTGTTGGATTTCGACCGCTACAACTGCGACGTAAACCAATTCCGCGCGACCAGGCAAGAGTTGCTGGAGCTTCTCAGCCGCTAACAGGATAAGGGGAAAGTACCATGTCGCTGCCCAAGTTGTTTTGTGTGATCGGGTTGTGCGTTGCAACAGGCTCACTCGCATATTGTGAGGAGAAGGAGCAAGCACCACCCGGTGAATTGACACCGGACATCACCATCGAGAACGACTACGTGCGATACGTGATCGGCACCGATGGGCGCAACCGGAGCTTCGTGGACAAGCACACGGGCAAGGACTATTGTGCCGAGAAGCCGGTGCATACGTTCATTGCCTTGAAAAAAGACGGAAAGAACTACGCACCGTCTTCGTGCTCGTTGACGGACGGCAAGATCACGGTGAGCTTCAAACAGCCCGGCGTAACCGCTGTGATCAATGTCGTTGCGAAGAAACACTATTTCGTGTTTGAGCTCGCCTCGATTGACGATGAACAGATCGACGAACTGGTGATGTCGAACCTTCATCTGACAATAACTGAGAACATCGGTGTCACGCTCAACGCGGCGTGGGACGACAGTTTCGCTGCCTGCGTATTGGCCCTGAATCTCCAGGTCAACTCTCGCGGGCGATCGGGCTCTAAGGCGATTCTCTGGTCGGCCTGCTACCCGAGATTCGGGCTGGTCGGCTCGAAGGTTGCCCTGATCGGTTGCCCGGCCGGCGAATTCCGCACGGTGATCAAGGAGGTCGTGAAAGCGGAGGGGCTTCCCTGTTCGCCGCTGGGTGGCGCGTGGGCTCTCGATGCGGAGGAAACGAAAGGCTCGTACATATTCGTCAATCCTTCCGAGGCGGATGCCGACCAGTGGATACAAATCGCCAAAGATGCGGGAATGACCCACGTACATATCTGCGGATGGTGGCGTTCGCTCGGCCACTACGAACCCAACCCGAGACAGTTTCCTAACGGCGTGGCCGGGCTGAAGGTCGTAGTCGAAAAGATTCATGCCGCAGGCCTGAAGGCCGGAATGCACATCTTGACGGCCATGATATCCAAGCACGACCCGTGGGCTAGGCCCGTCCCCGACCGGCGCCTGGCAAAAGATGCCGTGTTCACGCTCGCGGAACCGGTAGCCGCAGATGTCCCGATCATACCTACGGTCAAGCCGCCGGGAGAGCTGCCAACCGAGTCCGGCTATTGGATCAAGGGCGGAAACGCCGTCCAGATAGACGACGAGATTGTCACCTACACCGGCGTTTCCAATCAGCCGCCCTACGGCTTCACGGGCTGCAATCGCGGCGCCCGCGGCACAAAAGCGGCCGCGCACCGAAAAGGTGCGGCGGTGGGCCACCTGACTGAATACTACGCCCACTACATGCCCGACGGAGACTCGACCCTGATGGACGAGCTTGCGCAGCGCATTGCTCATGTCTTCAACACCTGCGGCTTCGACATGATTTACTTCGACGGCACAGGGGTGATGTCCAGGTACGGTCCGAGCTGGCACTATAACGCGAAGATCACCTTGGCCATCTTCAACAAGCTCAAGAGGCCGACTCTTGTCGAATCGGGTTTCTACCATCACACCTGGCACATTGTCTCCAGGCTAGGCGCGTGGGACAATCCCTGCCGCGGCACGAAGCGGTTTCTCGACAAGCACATCGAGTCGATCCCCCACCACCGCAAGAACCTGCTCCCGGTTCAGATGGGCTGGTGGGCGCTGCATAGCTATCACGACCAATCCTGCCGAACTACGCGTCCCGACGAAATCGAGTACCTTTGCGCGAAGTGCCTTGGCCACGACATCGCGTTTTCGATGGAGCGTCTTAGAACGTGTTTTAAATCTCCCTTTGGGAGAGGGGCAGAGGGTGAGGGCGGCATGGATCACACCGCAAATAGCGGGGGTTTCTTGCCGAATAACCCTCACCCTAACCCTCTCCCGGAGGGGGAGGGGACTCGCATC
>JAUWHT010000267.1 GCA_030605745.1 Pirellulales bacterium
GGCCGCCGTGCCGGCGGCCGCTAAACGGGCGTATGTGCCGGTACTGGTCACGTCGGCCGATTTCTGCTAATATTACTGGTTTCGTCGGTCTGTGCAGGATCGAGTGTGTTTTTCTCGTAGCAATATGTTTCCCGAGCCACTCGGGAAACCGCAACCCCGAAGGGAGGAATTGGATGTCGGACGGAAGAGTGAGGAATCATGGGTGGCGAGTTACTTACGCCGCGTTGGGCATAAATCTCGCCCTGGGTGTCCTTTACACTTGGAGCGTGATTAGTAAAGGAATCCCCGACCAATGGAACTGGACTGAGGCCGACAAGTCGTGGCCCTATTCCATAGCCTGTCTGGCATTCTGCTTGGTCATGGTTCCGGCCGGGCGCCTTCAGGATACGATAGGACCTCGGTTGGTGGCCAGCGTCGGCGGACTGCTCGTAGGTGTGGGCCTGATCCTGGCCAGTATGACCACCTCTCCTTTGGGATACATTGTCGGGTTTGGTCTGCTGATGGGGTCGGGAATCGGGTTTGCCTATGCCTCGGCGACGCCACCTGCCGTGAAGTGGTTCCCCGCCGCACGCACCGGCTTGATCGCCGGGATTGTGGTTTCGGGCTTTGGGCTGGCCTCAGTCTATGCAGCCCCGCTTGCCAAGTGGCTGATCGGTTCTTTCGGCGTTCCCACGATGAGCTTTACCCTGGGAGTGCTCTTCCTGATCGTAGTTGTCGGTCTTGCGCAGCTTCTGGTTCCGCCCCCAAAGGGATTTGTTCCCGAAGGAGCCGAGAGGAACAAAACGGCCGGACCGAACAACAAAAAGGAAGATTTCTCGCCCAAGGAGATGCTGAGTACCTGGCAGTTCTACGTGTTGTGGTTCATGTACGCATGTGGAGCAGGCGCCGGGCTGATGATCATCGCGAAGCTGGCCGCGATCGGGAAACACCTGGGTGTTGAACTCGGCTTTGTGCTGGTGGCGGTGTTGGCGGTGGGCAACGGTGCCGGACGGGTAGTTGCCGGTATGTTGTCCGACAAACTGGGACGTCGGCAAACCATGTTCAGTTGCTTTCTGCTCCAGGCCGGCCTCGTCTTTCTGCTCTCCGTTGTAAACGAAGGTTCGCCGTTGGCAAGCGTTCCCGTGCTGGCGCTGATCTCGGCGCTAATCGGTGCCAATTACGGGGCGAATCTCTCGCTGTTCCCGTCCATCACCAAGGATTACTACGGCCTGAAGAACTTCGGAGTCAACTATGGACTTGTATTCACGGCCTGGGGGGTGGGCGGGTTTATGCTTGCTCTTCTGGCGGGCAAGCTCTATGATACATACCAGACCTTCGCCTTCGCCTACTACGGCGCTTCTGCCCTACTGGTGATTGCCGCGATCGTCACCTTCACAGTCAAACCGCCACATATCGTACACCATTTTCAGGAGAACCAAGCATGAGTAACAATCCCAGTAAAGGCGGCCCGGAGCGCAGTTCGCGCCGCGAGTTCCTCAGAAAATCAGCCACCGCTGTGGCGGGCGCCGCGGTAGTGGGTAATCTGGGCATCGCTCGTAATGCCCACGCACAGGGTAGCGACCAGATCAAGATCGCGCTTATAGGCTGCGGCGGACGCGGCACCGGGGCCGCTATCAATGCGCTGAGCAACAAGGCCACGCCAAACGTAAAGCTGGTGGCCATGGCCGATGCCTTTAAGGACCGCGTAGATCGTTGCCTCGCTGCCGTAAAGGAGCGTTGCAAAGACCGCGTGGACGTGCCCGAGGATCGACAGTTCATCGACCTTGACTGCCATCAGAAGGCAATCGACTGCGGCGTGGACATGGTGCTTCTTTGCACGCCGCCTGGCTTTCGGCCCATGCAGTTCGAGGCCGCGGTCAAGGCCGGCAAGCACGTGTTCATGGAGAAACCGCTGGCCGTCGACGGGCCCGGCGTCCGCCGGATCATGGCAGCCAACGAGGAAGCAAAAAAGAAAGGACTCCTCGTTGCCGTCGGGCATCATCTGCGACACGAAACCAAGCACAGCGAGACCATCCAGCGGATCCACGACGGGGCGATCGGCAAGCTGGAGTACCTTCGAGCGTACTTCGACACGGGCGCGATTTGGGTCCGCCCTCGCAAACCCGACCAAACCGAAATGCAGTACCAGGTCCGTAACTGGTACCACTTTAACTGGGTCTGCGGCGACCACATCGTCGAGCAGCATGTGCACGACCTCGACGTCTGCAACTGGATGATGAAGGACGCCCACCCGATCGAAGCCAACGGCATGGGCGGCCGACAGGTCTGCAAGACCAAGGACCACGGCGAGATATTCGACCATCACGCGGTCGAGTTCACATACGCCGACGGGGTGAAGATGTTCAGCCAGTGCCGGCAAATTCCAGGCTGCTGGAACAGTTTTTCGGAACACGCCCACGGTACGAAGGGCTACGCCAGCATCCAGGGGCACGGCAGCAGCGTGCTGCAAGTGGAAGGTCAAGAGCCGATGCGTTGGCACCGCGGCCCGGACGGGCACCAGGTCGAGCACGACGACCTGCTCGCCGCCTTGCTGGCCGGTAAGCCCTACAACGAGGCCGATTGGGCCGCCGCCAGTACGATGACGGCCATCCTGGGCCGCATGGCGACGTACTCCGGCAAGGTCGTCACTTGGGACCAGGGCCTGAACTCGGAGTTGGACCTCTCGCCGGCAAGCTACACCTGGGACGCCGCTCCCCCTGTCAAGCCCGACAAGGACGGCTACTACGCCTGTGCCATCCCCGGCGTAACCAAGGCGTGGTAACCGAGCGTGGATTCGACCAGCAGCCAAAACGCCCCGGGACTGCGGTCCCGGGGTGTGAGTGTGTAATAGGGGCAGCATAGAATAACTACCGTCAAATAGCCCCCGGGACCGCAGTCCCGGGGCGTTTTCCGTATGGCGGGAGGGTGACACGGTTATCCATGTGGGAACACGGGCGCGGTTTTCCACCGGGCCGTGGCCACGTAAGATGATAGCAAAGCGATTCCCCTTGCTTCAAACGCCATCGGAGCAGCCGAATTGAACCCCAGCACGCGACGCCGTTTTGACGAACAACTCGAAGAGGTACTTCGGCAGCTCCCGCCGATGGTGCACGAGTTGATCGACAAGGTCCCGCTGCACGTCGAGGATTACCCTTCGCCGCACGTGATGGCCAAGCTGGGTGTCCGCCATCGCGGACAGCTTTGCGGGCTGTACACGGGGATTCCGTTGACGGATCGCAGCGTGCAGCATTCCGGCATGCTGCCCGACGTGGTGACCATCTACCGCGAGGGGATTCTGGCCGCCGCCCGCGACGGCTCCGGCCGGATCCGCACCGAGCGGCTGCGGCGGGAAATCCGCACTACCGTCCTGCACGAGCTGGCCCACCACCATGGCCTCGGCGAGGCCGAACTGGCCGAACTGGGCTACGGCTAGCCGCTTGTTGAAAAATTCGTGTGATTGTAACGGATATTCAGGCCGAAACGCCCCATCTTGCGAAGCCACAAGCGGCTTTGCCTCTCGTCCGGCGCCGTGTTTGACACCCCCCCGCTGCAACCTAAAGTTGCAAAGAAGCTGCGCGGGATGTCTCTTTTCGTCAACAGTGGTCGAGCGAAACTATCCGGCCAGTGATGCGCGTGATGCGCGGACGAACAGTCCACAAGCGAGTCGAGAGAGTGAAAATCCTTTTGGTCGAGGGCGATCCGGCCGATGCGAGAATGGTCCGGCGCTTGCTAAGCCATGCCCGCGGCGCGACGGCAGGCCGGTTCAGCGTCAGCCGTGTCGACCGCCTGGCGCCCGCTCTGGAATTGCTCGCCCGAGGGAACTTCGGGGTAGTGCTGCTTGACTTGCAACTGCCCGACTCGGCAGGACTCGACGCGCTGGCCAAGGTGCGTGCCGCTGCTGCCGACGTTCCGGTGGTAGTGCTCAGCCGATCGGACGACGACGCGCAGGCGCTGGCTGCCATCCGGTCTGGCGCCCAGGACTACGTGCTCAAGGAGGACCTCGACGGTCGCCTGCTCGGGCGTGCCGTTCGTCTGGCGATCGAGCGGAAGCGGGGCGAAGTTCGACTGTTGAGGCTGAATCGCGAGCTGGACGATTTCACATACATCGCCTCGCATGACCTGAAGGAGCCGTTGCGAGGAATCACTGCCTACTGCGAAACCCTGCTGGAAGATTACCGGGAAAAGCTCGACGGCGACGGACAGCGACGTCTTTCCACGTTGGTCGAGTTGTGCAACCGGCTGGAGACCCTGATCGGCGACCTGTTGACCTACTGCCGCGTCGGGGGCATCCGGCCGGCGGAGACCGGGATCGATCTCGACGCGGTTGTCGCCGATGTGCTCGATACGCTGCGTCCGGCTATCGATCGCTCTCAGGCGGTGGTACGAGTTGCCGGCCGACTGCCCGTGGTCGCCGGCGATGCCAGCTTGATCGGCATGGCCGTCGGCAACCTGATCTCCAATGGCCTGAAGTTCAACGACCGTCCGCGGCCGCACGTGCAGATCGGTTCTCTGCCGACAGAGCCGCCGACGCTGTACGTGCGAGACAACGGAATCGGGATCGACCGGCGGCACCACGAGGCGATTTTCACCGTCTTCCGCCGGCTGCACTCGCGGAAGAAATACGAAGGAACCGGCGCCGGCTTGACCATCGTGCGGAAGATCATCCAATCGCACGGAGGGTGTATCTGGCTCAAGTCGCAGCCCGGCCGGGGTAGCACGTTCTTCTTCACGCTCGCACCGGCCGACCGTCAATCGGGCACCAGACCGCCACACTGGCTTGAACGTTCGCCCGGCAAAAAGCGCCGACAGACCCATTTAGCCGGGACTATTCATCGGAAACCCGTGTAGCGGCTGGGCGTTCCCAGCGCGTTAGCATGGGCGCGCATTGGCCCCCAAAAAAAGCGCTGGGCAAGCCCAGCCGCGCCACGGGCCCCGCCTAATGCCAAGGAGGGGTGTGGTCCCACCTTGCTGCGCCGGG